>JBBSEU010000065.1:0-22060 GCA_038239365.1 Aggregatilineales bacterium | reverse complement strand
TCGCTTTTACGCACGCCGGGCCGGATGGGAATGCCGTCGCGCAGTTCAAGCAGATCGCGCACTTCGATCATCAGGCGATCCTCTCCGAATACGCGCACGCGCTCTCATTGAGCCATGATCCTGAACAACTCCGCACGTTGTACAGCAGTACGATGGGGATGCCCTACGAAGTGCTGGCGCGCTATTACCTGGCTGTCGAGGGTACGGACGATCCGCGCTATAATGATCTGCTGCGTTCGTTTATGATCAGCCAGAACAGCCCGGAGTTTGAACTGTTGTGGGATGCACTGTTCACCCGCGCCGAAAAGCAAATGTCGATGGCCTTTTATGAGCGATTACTGGCACGTTTTCTGGAGGCGCTCTCAGAAGGCGCACCCGCTCCGCAGCGCGTGCTGGTGACAGGTCATATCGACGTTAGAGGCGGGCACGCTCTGGTTACGCCCACTCAATTGCGTCTGGCAAGCGCCGCACACGCTCACCCCCGCGAAAGCGGTCAGTATCTATTAATGGATGTTACCAAACCGATCAACACGGCGGCGGAACTGCAAACCAGTCTCGGTAGTGTTTTCGGCTAGCTCATTAGCGGAGATAATCAATGTCGATGCGATTCACCCTGATTCGTCACGGTCAGACCGCCTGGAATGTGGATGGGCGCTGGCAAGGACAAGCCAATGTGCCATTGAATGAACATGGTTACGAACAGGCCGCACACCTGGCCTCTCACTTTGCAGGTACAGACGCGACGATCATCTACAGCAGCGATTTATCGCGCGCCTGCCAGACGGCTCAGGCGATTGCCAGTCGAATCAATGCGCCGATCATCCTGGACGTGCGCTTGCGTGAGATCGATATGGGCGAATGGCAGGGCATGACGAGCGAAGAAGCCGAAGCCTGGGATGGCGAACGATTGGCGGCAGTACGAACCGGGGGTTTGACGATCCGGCGGCCAAGCGGCGAAAGTCAGCAGGACGTGGCAGATCGGGCAATGGCGCTGCTCAATGAAGTTATCAGTACACGAAACGATCCGCATGTGCTGATCGTTTCGCATGGCGGCACGATTCGGAGTCTATTACACAATTTGCGTTTGTTGGAGCCAACGCACCGCTTCATCGAGAACACATCACGCAGCGTCCTGCTGTATCATGCACCTGAGACGCGCTGGCAGCTTGAGTCGTTCAATATGCTTGACCATTTGCCCGAAGTGGTGATCAGCAAACCGGGTGAGACTAACGGATAGAACTTGACCTCACCCTGAACACATCGCCGTTGACGGTTCAGGCAGGATCACACTTCGTCCAGCCGTCCCAATCGGCGCACTTCCGGCCAGCCGAACGCAATCAGCAGTACCACCAGAATCGTCCCGATTCCACCCGCCACCACCGCCACTACCGGCCCAAACAAGCCTGCTGCTATCCCCGACTCGAACGCGCCGAGTTCATTTGACGTGCCGATGAACACGCCATTGACCGCGCCCACTCGTCCGCGCATTTCGTCCGGTGTGCGCGTCAGCAATAACGTGCTGCGAATCACGACGCTGATGTTATCGAGCGCGCCCAATGTGGCAAGCATCGCCAGCGATAACCAGAACGAGGTTGACAGGCCAAACACAATCGTTGCCACGCCAAAGCCCGCCACTGCGAACAATAAAGTCCGTCCGGCATGTTGAAACGGCGGACGATGTGCCAGCGTGAAAGCCATCAATACCGCGCCAACTGACGGCGCAGCGCGCAGCCAGCCCAGACCGCCCGGCCCCACCTGCAAAATATCCTTCGCATAGACGGGCAACAGTGCCGTTGCGCCGCCGAGCAGCACCGCGAACATATCCAGCGTGATCGCGGCCAGGATGATCTTGGTACGCCACACGAATCCGATTCCCGCCGCCAACGATTTCCGCGACATTTCCTCACGCTTAGGCTTCAACTGCTTACCGCGCATCGCTGCCACCAAAGCCAGAAACGTCAACCCGGCAATCGCATCGAAAACGAATACTTCTGTCGCGCTGTTAAAAAGGGCAATCGCCAATCCCCCCAACGCTGGCCCAATCACGGCGGCCAACTGCCACGCGCTGCTGCTCCACGTCGCCGCACTGGTATACACTTCGGGCGGCACACTCAGCGGCAAAAGCGTAGAACTGGCGGGGCCATTGAAAGCGCGCGCCAAACCGATCAGCAGCAGACAGCCATAGACCAGCAGCAGCGATCCCTGTGTGGCCGAGAGCAGCGCCAAACCCATCGCGCCCGCCGCCAGAACGACTTGCGAAAACAACACGATTCGTTTGCGATTGTAGCGATCCGCCGCCGTACCGGCTGGCAGCGACAAAATGATCACGGGCAGCACCTGTACCAGCCCAACCAGACCCAGCGCAAACGCCTCATGGGTGCGCTCGTACAATTCCCAGCCAATGGCAACACTGGTCATCTGCTCACCGAGCGTGGCGATGAAGCGCCCGGCAGCTAATAAGCGAAAATCGCGGTAGCGCAGTGCCGCATACGGATCATGCTGAACGGTTGCCGAGAGTTGAACTGACTCGTCGGACGCCTCATTTTCGTTATCAACGACACTCATAGGAAATAGAATCCGGGGTATTTAACGTGATCTGTTTGCCGCATGATAACGTAGAGTCGTGTTTTTCTCCATGCCCGATAACGAATGAAAACGTATAAGCAGCTCTATCAGCACATTGCAGATTACCGCCGCCTGCTTGAAGCCTGGAAGCTGACTCGACGTGGCAAACGGTTTAGACCTACAGCCACGGCCTTTGAACAAAATTTGGATACGGAGTTGGCGCGCTTGTATAAAGAACTTGAGGCCGGGACATATCAACCCGGACATTATCGCAGTTTTACGGTTCACGATCCGAAACGCCGTCGGATTAGCGCGGCACCTTTCCGAGACCGCGTCGTACATCATGCCTTGTGCCGCGTCTTGGTTCCGATTTACGAGTGTAAGTTTATCTTCGATACCTTTGCAAACCGCAAAGGTAAAGGGACACACAAAGCACTTGACCGCTGCACGCATTATTTGCGACGTTTTAAGTACGTTCTACAGTGTGACGTACAGCAGTTCTTTCCGAGCATCGATCATGTGATCCTCAAAGCAATGCTACAGCGGGTCATTGCCGATCCGCAAGTGAACGCACTGTGCGAAAAGATCATCGACAGTGGGCAGGGCATTCTGGATGCTGAATATACGCTGTGTCTGTTCCCTGGCGACACATTGTTTTCGGCGGTGGAGCGCCCGCGCGGACTGCCCATCGGCAACCTGACCAGCCAGTTTTGGGCGAATGTCTACCTGAACGAATTAGATCAATTTGTGAAACATACCTTGCGTTGCAAAGGCTATGTGCGTTACGTCGATGATTTCCTGCTGTTTGCCGGTGATAAAGTGACACTTCACCGCTGGCGTCGGCAGATCATCGCCTTTTTGCAAACGCTGCGACTCACCATCCACGAAAACCGCGCTCAGCCGCGCCCAACTTCAACGGGTGTGCCATTTCTGGGCTTCCAGGTCTTTCCCACCCATCGGCGGCTCAAACGACGTAAAGGAATCAGCTATCGACGCCATCTGTACAGTTTGTATGCACAGTATATGTCAGGTCAAATTGATCGGAAGGCGCTCGAAACAAGCGTTCGTGCCTGGATTGGGCATGTTCAGCACGGCGACACCTGGGGACTGCGAACGGCGGTATTTAAGCCGATCATCCTGAATGTACCGCGCAAAAAGCCGCCTGAATCTTCACCCTGACGGGTTACCAATACAGGCGGCCATTTTGTGTATTCGCCCGCTTGTATGGGCGGGAACCACCGGCGCTCTTACTCCGGGCATTGTCAGCACATCCGTGAACGCGCTGCATTCCAGCCGAGAGCGGACACTACTACATCCTCTCAGTTGAGTAAGGTCGGACAGACCGGAAGCCGTTATTGTTGTTCTCGTTGTCAGGCGCATTCCTGTTCCGGTTCGCCGCGCGGAGATTCGTTGAGTTGTTGTTCCACGAGCCGCCCCGCAGCACACGTGCACCCCGGCGTCCCCACATAGGCAGAGGCAAGCCTCTGCGTTATGCCGTTTTAACTGTCTTCAGCCACCCGCCGAGCAATTTACCCAGTTCCGCTGTCTGCTGAGCGGCAAAGCCGAACTGCCCGTGCGCGGTGTGGCGCATTTCCATCGCCAGCCGAAGATAGGCGCGGAGTCTACTCAATTCCAGGTCGGCTTGCAAGAGGTATTCGCGCGCCTGATCGGGGCGGTACGCTGCCGCCAGAATCGCCGCATGAAAGGCGAACATTGCATCATCGATCTGTTTGGCAAGCCGAAAACGCTCACTTTTGGGAAATTTGCGCGTATGTTCAAACAGCCACTTCATAAAAACTTCTGTCTTGACGAAAATCGGTGATTGCCCCGACTCAGTGGTCATCCTGGATCCTCCTCTCAAAAACCATTTTTGGCGATTCCGCTTCGCGGAAATTTTACAGAGATCCGCGTTTCGCAACAGTGTAGGTAGGTTAACTGAATTAGAAAACAGGAGTTAGAATATCAGAAATTCAGGAGACAGAAAATCAGTAACATTATACAGAGCGGACAGACCGGAAGCCGACATTGTTGTTCCCGCTGTCAGGCGCAATCCTGATCCGGTACGCCGCGCGGAGAATCGATGAGTTGTCGACCCACGAGCCGCCCCGCAGCACACGATTAATATTATCATTAATAATACTCTCATGTTGTTCGTCATTGACATAAGGATACACTAAATAGGCGCTGTTACACCACTCCCAGACGTTGCCGCTCATATCCAACGCCTTCACCCACGACTCACCTGCTTTGCGGATATTTTCGCCCACAACCGCCGTTTTATTACCGCTGTTTGCACGGTAAATCACGTTTTCCGCTTTGAAGGTGTTTCCCCAGGGATACAGCTTGTTTTCCGGTCCGCGTGCCGCCCATTCCCATTCGGCCTCAGTCGGCAGCCGTCCGCCCCGCCACTGGCAGTACGCATTTGCCTCGAACCAGGTCACGCCCACGCGCGGCTGCTGTAGGTCAGTAAAGCCATCGTACTTAACGGGTTCGGTCTTCGTTCCCTTTTGCACCCACTCCCAGCCGCCTTTCGTCCAGAAGGCCGCATTCTGATAACCACCATCCTTGATGAAACGCGCGTACTCGGCATTCGTGACGGGCGTCAAATCCAGCCAGAAGGGTTTGGCAATCGTTTGTCGGTGCTGCGGCATTTCACGCTCATACCATTCTTTTAGGGCATCTTTGTATTCCTTTTTGCCCTGCTCAAACGCCTCGTTCACCTGCTGCGGCGTGCTGCCCATCAGAAACTCCCCCTCTGGAACATACACCATTGGCACGCCTTTGGGGTCAGTCCAGCGGTCTCCAGCGTGGTGCGTTGGCGCATCAACAAGCGTCTGGGCATAACCGTTCGGGTCATAATCGCCGCCGTATCTGATCGTGTACGCTTTCCATGTTCGTACCGCATCGCGCCGCATCGAGGGTTTTCCGGCCAGCCGGGCGATTGCCAGGTAGGCGGTAGTGCGCTCCTGTTCATAGTCAAATTCGGCCAGTCGTTCCGCCGCTTGCACACCCAGCCCACTCGGATCAGCCTTGATCACCTGTTGCAGGAGTTTTTTGCCGCGCTCCGCATCGACTTCGAGTGCTTCAACGGCCATCACGTACACTTCAAAAACGTGTTCGGAAGGCTGTCCGGCTTCCAAGACGGGCACGGCTGGCCGATTCTCCGGGCGTGCCGCGATCTCCTTGATCTGGCCGCGTTCCCGTCGCAGTTCGATCTGTCCAAGCGCCCGTTCACAGCGGCCATAGGCGCGCTCCAGCGAAATTTCCGAGATGTTTTCGGCTTGCACATGCGACAGGTGTTTGGGAATATCCACCGTTTTCAGCATCAGCGGCAAAATCGGCTTGCCCAGTGCCTGGGCATAGCGCAATTCGGCGTCACAGAAGATCGAACCGAGCGCACGCGGCGAAAGGACAGCGATCACGCATTCAGCGTTTTCAACGCCCTTACAGATCGCTTCCCACCACGAGTCGCCGCCCACCAGCGCCGATTTATCGATCCAGATGGTGTGTGCGCCGTCATCGCGCAGTCGATCCGCCAGTTCATAGACGTACAGTTTGTCATCGCGCGAATAGCTGATAAAGAGCTTCATTAGTGTGCTGCTTAATGTAGAAAGTCGGCTGGTTACAGCATAGCATGTACCCCGCATTTCAGCAACCGCGCCGCACTCGTCACGGCAATTCCTGCTCTGTAGAACGCCGATAGTAGCCAACCAACAAGCAAAGTAAAGAAAATTTCTCGCATACTCAGGCATATCAGTTTATTTTACGCTTAATGACGCTACTCGTGTCACCTCATACATGATCGTCAGGTGCGAACTACGAATCTCGATTACCGCGAACAAGACCCCAATGAAAAAACTGATGGTGCTGATCAAAAACACGATCAACACCAAATTCGAGAGCCAGTCCTGCCCCGAAGCTGCCGCCGCAATCACGAACATATCCGCCACAAACAGCAATACTGATACGTACAACATCAGAATCGAATCGCGTAAGCGTTTATGGCGCTGCAACAAAGCGGGCAACTGATGATCAATTTGTGCCAGTCGCTCTACCACATACGGCGTTTGAGCGGTCATGGGTTGCGATGCCGTACCAAAACGCAGTTCCAGGCATTCGCGCGCCATAAACCGCATCCGGTCATTGATCGCCCCATAACGGGTCAGCAAACCGTTCACGAAGATCGAGCAGGCGCTGATCATCACCACCGGGGCGATGATCAACTGAATGGTGGCCGTGATCGTTGTGGGTGTCATGGCGTGTTCCTAATTGATTCAGTCGGTATCCTGGCTGACGATCACATGCACTTTGATCGCTTCTTTGACATCGACCAGCGTTTGAAACATCTGCTGGTGATTATCCAGCCCTTGAATCGGGTGGGTCAGCAGTTTGGGCAGCCATCCCGGAAAGGCCGCCTGCGCCGTCGCAAAGTCCGAAACGCCCTGCTCAAAGTAGCCGCGATGCGCGTTGACCGTTCCGAACATGACCTTGTTGCCCAACACAAAATCGAGGTTGAGCTTATCGCTGGCAACCTGAGTTTGCGCCGTGCCACCTGTGATCGAGGCAAGGATCAGGATGCCGTTTTTTGCCAGCACGTTTGCCGCGTCAAACATCAACGGCGATGAACCGCTGGCCTCGAACATCATATCGAATGGGCCAAACTGCGTGGCGGCATCCGCCATGTTGGTTTGCCGGGTGCTGACATAGCGCACGCCAATTTCCTCAAGCAAGGTTGAGTTTTGCGTAGGCGGCTCTGAACGGGCGAAGACGGTCACATCGATCCCGCGCAAGACCATGCCCAGCGCGGCCAGAATACCGAGCGGACCCGCGCCAACGACCCCCGCCTTATGCGGCTTCCAGACCTTCAAACGCCGTTGAATCTCATAAGCCTGAATGATGCCCTTTTCGATGATGCTCATCGGTTCAAGTAGCACCGCCACATCCTTGAGGTGAATCGGGATTTTGACCAGAAATTCCGGGTCTTCGACAAAATATTCAGTCAGATAGCCGTGCCGCAGATTGATGCCGCGTTCATAATACGTCGAGTCAGAGGTCATATCGTTGGTGCCGATCACGTCGTAAATCGAGTGACCGGGGCGGCGCACTGTCGGCACAACGTAATCGCCCACTTTAAACTCGGTCACGTTTGCGCCGATCTCCGTGACGCGGCCAAAACATTCGTGACCTGTGACCAGATAATCGAAGCCGAGCGGCGGCGCACCATATTGACCGAGATACAGGTCTTTGTCCGTGCCATCCTGCCCGACGACTAATACTTTGACGATGACGCCGCGCCCATTCGGAATTTCATCCAGTTTTGGCGCGGGCAGATCGACTAAAAACGTGGTACGTGCCTGCTTTGGCGTGATTGCTGCGGCTTTCATCGGTTAACTATCTCCTGGTATCGTGCCGTAAATCCAAACTAAAAGGATGCGAACGACTCATTTCTGATCCGGGTGTTCGCCTTGCTGCTGGATGAGTTTGGCGACGAGTCCTGTCCAACCCGTCTGATGGCTTGCGCCCAAGCCCGCGCCTGTGTCGCCCTGAAAGTATTCGTAGAAGAGCATGTAGTCGCGCCATGCCGGATCGGTTTGCAGCTTTTCATGGTTGCCATTGAAAGGGCGTTTACCCTCAGCGTTGCGCGTGAACAAGCCGATCAATCGCTCTGAAAGTTGGTTAGCGATCTCATTTAGCGTTACGTACTGACCTGAACCCGTCGGGCATTCGACTTTGAACTCGTCGCCATAGTAATGGTGAAACTTCTGCAACGATTCGATCAACAGATAATTGATCGGAAACCAGATCGGGCCGCGCCAATTGGAATTGCCGCCGAACAAACCGCTGTGCGACTCGGCGGGTTCGTAGCGCACGGTGTAATCTGTGCCCTCTACGGACAGCACGTAGGGATTCGACTCGTGAACTTTGCTGATCGAACGAATGCCGTAATCGCTCAGGAACTCGGCGGGATCAAGTGCCCGTTTCAGCAAACGTTTCAGGCGGTGGCCGCGCACCAATGCGAATAAGCGTCGTTCGCCCATGCCCGGCGTTTTCCAGCGCGATACAAGACTCGCCAGTTCGGGGCGATGCTCCAAAAACCATTCGAGCCGTTCCCGGAAGCCGTGCAGGGTTTTCAATTCGTCGGGGTCTATCGTCTCGACGGCCAGCAAAGGGATCAATCCGGTCAGCGAACGTACCTTCAAGTGCATTGGCGACTGATTTGGGATTCGCAGCACATCGTAGAAAAATTCGTCCTGCTCATCCCAGAGCGATAAGCCCGACTCGGCAATATCCACCATCGCCCCGGCAATATACAGGAAATGCTCAAAATATTTGGTGGCAATATCCTCATAAACGGGATTGGTCAGTGCCAGTTCAAGCGCGATAGTCATCATATTCAGTGAAAACATCGCCATCCAGCTTGTGCCATCGCTCTGATCGATGTGGCCGCCTGTTGGTAGCATCGCGCTGCGATCAAACACGCCGATGTTATCCAGACCCAAAAAGCCGCCCTGAAAGACGTTGCGACCTTCGGCGTCCTTGCGGTTGACCCACCATGTAAAGTTGAGCATCAACTTGTGAAACATGCGCTCCAAAAAGGGCGTATCGGCGGTGCCATGTTGTTTCTTATCGATCTTATAGACACGCCAGGCTGCCCACGCCAGTACCGGCGGATTTACATCGCTGAATGACCATTCATAGGCGGGGACTTGTCCGTTGGGGTGCTGATACCATTCGCGCAAGATCAGAATAAGTTGGCTTTTGGCAAAATCACTATCGATCAATGCCAGCGGAATGCAGTGAAAGGCCAAATCCCAGGCAGCATACCAGGGGTATTCCCATTTATCGGGCATCGAGATCACATCGGCGTTGTTCAGATGTGCCCAATCGCGGTTGCGGCCATGTTTGCGCTGAGCGGGCGGCGGCGGTTGTCCCGGATCGCCCTTAAGCCACTGTTCCACATCGTAGTGATAGAACTGCTTTGACCAAAGCATCCCGGCGAACGCCTGTCGTTGCACATTTGCCAGATCGCCGCTGATTCCCGATGGTTGCAGCGCCTTATAAAATTCGTCGGCGTCGTGCTGACGTTCTTCAAAGATCGCCGTAAAATCATCGAATGGCGCGATCCCGTTTGCGTTTGATTCGATCTGAGACAAGCGCAATTGAATTATTGCCGAGCCGCCCGCCGGGATCGTCCGCACGTACTGAGCGGCGGCCTTCGTTCCACATTCATCCGGGTTGACGGCGTGTTTCTCACCCTGAGTAACATACCGATGAAAGGCATCTTTAGTGTAGGTAGCGCCGGGTACGCCATACAAGCGCGCCGTGTTCGTGTCGTTTTCAGTGAACAGCAGCCGATCCGCGCCTTCGCAGTACAGATGATAGCGGCCTAATGTCGGGTGCTGCGCCTGAATAGTTAACGGGCGTTGAATCATCGTGGAGCGGCTCAGTTCCGGGCGCTGGTCGCCACGCCCCCATGACCACGTATTGCGAAACCAGAGCGTGGGCAGCAAATGCAGGGTCGCCTCGTCTGGCCCGCGATTGATCGCCGTGATGCGGATCAAAATGTCGTCGGCGTCGTCTTTGGCGTACTCAATAAACACATCGAAATAACGATCTTCATTGAAAACGCCTGTATCGATCAATTCAAATTCGGGCACATCGCGGTTGCGTCGGCGGCTTTCCTCGATCAGTTGGCCGTAGGGATAGGCCGCCTGTGGATACTTGTACAGCATCTTCATGTAACTATGAGTCGGTGTGCTGTCCAGGTAATAATAATATTCCTTGCAATCTTCGCTGTGATTGCCTTCTGTCCCGGTCAGGCCAAACAAGCGTTCCTTGAGGATCGGATCGTGGCCGTTCCAGAGTGCCAGCGCGAAGCATAACCGCTGCTGATCGTCGGAAATTCCGGCCAGTCCGTCTTCGTTCCAGCGATAGGCGCGTGACCGGGCATGATCGTGCGACAAGTCGTCCCAGGCCGATCCGCCCGCGCTGTAGTCTTCACGAACCGTTCCCCAGGCGCGTTCACTTAGGTAGGGTCCCCATTTTCGCCAGGGTTCGGCGGCATGAAGACGCTCATGCTCCGTCGTATTTATTTCTGACATGCTCAACAACTCGCTTTCAGGTGGACTGCCTGGTAAGGTGAAGACTCAACACAGCGTAGTTCGTGATCCTGACGTAAATGTTACGGGAGTGCCATAGATTTCAGATGTTTATACAGTGGTTTTATTAAAGTTTTTAGAGGTTGACCTTATTTCATCTTTTCGATACAAATAATAGGATTGCGCGAAGTGGGTGAAATGGAGTGAATTGTGACCGAGCAAATTATTTTGACTGTTCCCGAAGCAATATCGGCGCGTGCCCGCCAGATTGCGGCAGAAACGGATTTACCAGTAGAGCAAGTGCTTTTGTATCACTTGCAATCATTGCCTACTTCGTTTCCTTTACTTCCACCCGAAGTGCAAGATGAGTTGGATGCTTTACAGCATCTTTCTGATGACGCGCTCTGGACAATTGCCCGTGAACAGATGCCCCGCCACGAACAAATCAGAGCGACGGAATTAATGGATAAAAACACACGTGGTCCGATCTCTGTTGCGGAACAAACCGAACTCACGGACTTCAGCGAACGGGGAGATCGACTCATACTCCGCAAAGCAGAAGCGGGCGTAATCTTGCGGCGGCGTGGTTATGCGTTCACCCCAAAAGACTACAAACTATAGGGTCACTTCTGTTTTTGAAGTCACTTTCGCCCTTGCCCACTATCTTGTGTTACAATTTAGTTATCGTAACAAAAGTAAAAATTCCGCACCTGACTCCCCGGTAACTAACGTAACAATGTTTCGGAGGCATTTGGATGTTCAAAGACACAAAAGAGGTGACGAGCGCCCTCAGCGGACAGCAATACATCGCGTCGGATGAGATTTCGACGGTGCTGTTTCTGGCCGAAAAGCTCGGTAAGCCGGTGCTGGCCGAAGGCCCGGCAGGCGTGGGTAAAACTGAACTCGGCAAAGCCTGGGCAAAAGCCACTGATCGCAAACTGATTCGTTTGCAGTGCTACGAAGGGCTGGACGAATCGAAGGCGCTATACGAGTGGGAATACGCCAAGCAAATGCTCTATACGCAGCTTTTGCGTGATAAGCTGCAAGACCTAATGAAGGATTCGGGCAGTTTACGTGAAGCGGCGGATCGACTCGGCCAGGAAGAAGACGTGTTTTTTAGCGAACGTTTCCTGCTGCCGCGCCCACTTTTGCAAGCGATCACGTCCGAAGTCCCGGCGCTGCTCCTGATCGATGAAATTGATCGCAGCGACGCCGAATTTGAAGCGTTCTTGCTCGAAATCCTGAGTGACTTTCAGGTGAGCGTGCCTGAACTGGGTACGTTGACGGCCAAGCATCACCCAATGGTCATCCTGACCAGCAACAACACACGCGAACTTTCCGAGGCACTCAAGCGGCGCTGCTTGTACCTGTTCATCGACTACCCGACAGGTGAGGAAGAATTGCGCGTGGTACGGATGCGTGTGCCGGGCCTCGATCAGAAGTTGGCGAAACAAGCCGTCGAAGTTGTACAGAGTTTGCGCCAGATGGACTTGAAGAAGAAGCCAAGCGTCGCCGAAACCATCGACTGGGCAAAGGCGCTGGTCATGCTCAATGCTGATACGCTCGATCAACACACACTTGAAACGACGCTGACTGTTTTGCTCAAGCACGAGGCTGATGCACAGCGCGCCAAGCGTTCACTCAATGGCGGTGGCGGCGGGGAACGTGGGTCGGATCGGCGGCAACTGCCGCCCGGAATGGGTGGCCGTCCGCCGATTAACCCGTTTGGTGGACGCGGACGGAATGGCTGAACCGACTGACGCCAGTCCTGCTCATCGAAAGCCACGTCCTTGGCAGATCAAAGATCGGCGCGTGGTACTCGATCATGCGCCGTTTGGGATGATCTTACATGAGGATGTCTTGCTGCCCGATGGCCGCCTGATTAAGAACTTTTTGCGGCTGGAACTGCGCGCATTTGTGGTAGTGTTCGCCGTCGCGGAAAGCGTTGATGGTCAGGTGGTACCATTCATTGAGCAGTACCGAATCGGGCCGCGCGCCGCTTCGATGGAATTGCCCGCCGGATTCATCGAAGATGGTGAAGCACCGCTGGATGCGGCCAAGCGTGAACTCCGTGAGGAAGTAGGCATGGAAGCCGATCAGTGGCGTTCGTTGGGGCGCTTCTTCATGGATTCGAGTCGAGAAGCGGGTTGGGCGAATATCTTTCTGGCGACGGGCGCGCGACAAGTACGCATCCCGGATCATGGCGATCTGGGCAATCAAGTGATCCATCTGCTGCCGATTGAGGATGCGCGCCGCCTATGGCGTGATGGTACGATGAACGCGGCGGCGATGGCGCTGGCCGTTGCACTGGCGCTCAGTGCGTTGGACACTGTTTTGGATGACGAATGATTCGTGTGCGGCCTGCCCATCCCGACGATCTGCCCGGTCTGACGCGGGTGTTAGTCGATGCGTTCAGCGTCAAGATGCGCCTGCTGTTTGGCCGCGACCCGGCACGCACACAGCGCCTTCTGACGAGCATTTACAGCGGGCCGTTGGCGCGTGGTTACGACGGTATCCTTGTCGCCGAACTGGATCAGCAGATTGTGGGCGGGTTAGTGATCGAGCCGATGCCCTGGGGTTATGAAGACGTGAACCGATTGGAAGTGGCAATCCGCACGGAGTTGGGCACATGGCGACGCTGGTGGAATGGGATCGGGTTTTCGATCTTCACGCACGGCCCCGAGGAAGGCGATGCTTACCTGAGCGATGTTGGGGTGCTTCATTCAGTGCGCGGCCAGGGCATCGGCAAGGCATTGGTTAGAAATGCGGAAGCGTGGGCGATTTTTCACGAACGGCAGGCGATGACGCTCTGGGTAGCATCGAACAACCCCGTCGCCCGTCATATTTACGAACGGGCAGGTATGGCAGTGGTCCGGCACGAGTTCAATTTGCTATCCGGGCTGCTGTATGGCATCCCGCGCTGGACGTATATGCGTAAACCGTTAAGTTGAGTGGGGCGGAGAAAAAGATCATGGATAAGCGGATCGTTGAGTTTATTCGCACACTGCGCGCGGCGGGCGTGCGTATTTCGGTGGCCGAAAGCGCCGATGCAATGCGCGCCGCTGATCATATCGGGCTGTTCGAGCGCGAAGAATTCCGTAACGCGCTCAAGACGACACTGGTTAAGGAACACACCGACGGCGATACGTTTGAACATTTCTTCCCGCTCTTTTTCGACAGCGGTGCGCCGCCCATGTTCAATATGGAGCAGGAACTGACGCCTGAACAACAGCAAATGCTCCAACAAGCGTTGCAGTCGATGATGGGCAATCAGCAAGCACTCCAACAACTGCTTGACCAACTGATGAAAGGCCAGCAGCTAAGTCAGGAGCAGCTTGATCAACTCGGCCAGATGAC
Source organism: Aggregatilineales bacterium (assembly GCA_038239365.1). GTDB lineage: Bacteria > Chloroflexota > Anaerolineae > Aggregatilineales > UBA2796 > JBBRMW01. The sequence goes on along the minus strand of JBBSEU010000065.1, from coordinate 8,039 downwards.
CGGACTGCCCAATGCCGATGGCATGAATCAGGACCCATATTATCAACGCATGATGCAGCGCGCGCTCGGTCTACAGCAGTTACAGGAACTACTCGAACAACTGCGTGAACAGCTTGCCGAGATGGGCATGAGTGAAGAAGCGATTGATGATGTCATGGAGATGATGGAAGCCAACCGCGACGCGCTGGCCGAACAACTCTCCAAGTATGTGGGCAGCAGCATCGCCAAACAGATGGCCGAACAACCGCCCGAAGAAAAACCCGATCTGATGAACACGCCGTTCCAATACCTCAGTTCAGAGGATGTGGATACGCTGCGAGATGAGGTCAAACGGTTGGCGGCACGGTTACGCAGTCGGGCATCGCTGCGCCAGAAGCGCGCCAAGAGCGGCAAACCCGATCCAAAATCGACGATCCGCAACAATTTGAAGTATGGCGGCGTGCCGATGGAGATCAAGTTCCGCGAAAAGCACCTCAAGCCGCGTTTGGTCTTGATTTGCGATATCTCAACGTCGATGCGCTACTGTGCGGAGTTCATGCTGACCTTGATCTACGAGTTACAAGATCAGGTTTCAAAGGCGCGCAGCTTCATCTTTATCAGCGATATGCACGAAATCAGCGATTATTTCCGTTTGCAGCAGCCCGCCACCGCCATTCAGACCGTGCTGGATACGCACCATCCCGGTTCATATAACACCGATCTGGGCAACAGCTTGAACACGTTCGTCAACGAAAAGCTGGATGCGCTTGATGGTCGCACAACGATCATTATCCTGGGGGATGGCCGCAACAACTACAACGATCCGCGCATCGATCTGGCAAACGATCTCAACCGCCGCTCCCGCCGCCTGATCTGGTTCAACCCGGAATCACCCGCGCAGTGGGGCACTGGCGATAGTGATATGCACCAGTACGCGCCGGTCAGCGATGGCGTGTATCAGGTCCGAAACATGCAGCAGTTGGTAGACGCCATTGACCGCATCATGGCCGATGGTTGAGTTCTCAAGTGGCGTTTGTGAAACCGACGCTCTTTGATGGAGTCAAAACCCTGGTTGAAACGAAAGGTGAACTTACCGGACGGGTTTATCCGATTGGCACGACTGGTACGATTGTGGAATGCATGAATGACGCCTATATCATTGAGTTTCCTGTACCGGGATCCGATAAAGCACACGGCTACTTTGAAGAATTTGATGTAGTCACACTTAGGGCTGATCAGTTTACAGTTACAGAGCTATACAAGCCTGAACAGAAAACTGCTCCTTTTTCCAGAACAACATCATAGGGATTTTTCATGGCAGAACCGATCACCCTTGAAGGTCAATTTGTGCGACTGGAGCCGCTTTCGCTGGCACACGTTGATCAACTCACCGAAGCAGCACAGGACGAGTCGATCTGGCGCTGGATGCTGCTTGTGATACGCACGCGCGATGATGCCCAGACCTATATTGAGACGGCTCTCAAAGCACAGGCTGAAGGCCGTCAGCTTCCTTTTGCAACCGTCGATAAAGGGTCCGGGCGCGTTATCGGCAGCACTCGTTATGATTTTCTCGATCCAGTTTTCCGATCTTTGGAGATCGGCCACACCTGGATTAACCCGCAATGGCAGCGCACACCGATCAACACGGAGGCCAAATATCTGATGCTGCGTCACGCCTTTGAGGTGCGGAACTGCATTCGCGTGCAGCTTAAGACCGATTCGCTCAACGAAAAATCGCGCAATGCGATCCTGCGAATCGGCGCAAAGCAGGAAGGCATTCATCGCAATCACATGATCATCCCACACACCGGGCGCATTCGACACTCGATCATGTTCAGTATCACTAATGACGAATGGCCGCAAGTCAAGGCCGATCTGGAACAAAAATTGGCGCGTTCATAACCTGAGGACGTAATGAGCCTCAAGCGAACGCTTAATCTGCCAGTCCTGGCGGTGCTGCTGCTTGGTGCGGCGGCACGCTTTGCGCCGATTGCCAGTGTGCCGATGTGGTGGGATGAAGTCTGGTCGATGTGGCAGACACAGGGCAGTTTCGCGCAAACTTTAGCCCTGACGCCATATGACTGGCCGCCACTTTATTATCTATTGTTGCGAACATGGACATACCTCGTTGGCCCCAATGACGTAACAGGCCGCGTGCTATCGGTTTTGTTCGCGCTGGCCGGGATCGCGTTTTTGTATCGCGCCGGACGCGCGATTGGCGGCGCATGGACGGGCTTGTTCGCGGCGCTGATTTTGGCGGTGCTGCCCTATTCCGTTTATTTGTCGATGGAAGCGCGTGGTTATGCACTGCTGATGCTATTCGCGCCGATGCTGGCCTGGCTGCATATCCGTTGGCTGCATAAGCCGAACATGCGGCGAACCGTGATCTATGCGATCACAATGGCGCTATGTCTGTACACGAGTTATACCGGCGCGCTGTTGATCGGGTTGACGTTGGCGCATGGGTTGGTTGCGGCGTTGACCTCACCCCCCAACCTCCTCTCCGTTTACAGAGAGGGGGAGTCCGGCAGCAAACGTGTCGCCCTCGTGTCGAGAGTTAGGGGAATGAGGGCGTGGTTAGCAGCGGTAATTAGTTTAGTTCTATTGAGTTTGCCACTTGCGCCGCGATTGGCCGTGTTAGTGGGCATTCGCAAAGGGAACATTGAGCAGCGACTCGCACCACCGGGAATCGATCAGGTGCTGCCGAATTTTTATGGCTGGCTAGACGGTAAGCAACCCGAACTGATGGTTGTGTTGATAGGCTTGGCATTGATCGGCTTAGGCGCGTGGCTGATAAGTCGGCTTGTACGCCGAACGGTTATTGATGTGAGTTTTGTGTTGTTGTGGGCGATTGCCGCGCCGCTCCTGATGTATCTTTTTCGATACCAACTGCTGCTCGTGGCAACGCGCTATCTGCTGTACATCGTGCCGGGGATCGCGCTGGCGATAGGTTTTGGGTTCAGCCGATTTCCGCGTGCCATCAAACCGCTATTGATCCTTCCTGTTTTGCTGTATATCGTTGTGCCGTTACCTGTCGAAAATTACCGCCCGGCACTCAGCGATGAAAAACCGATTCGGGACATTGTGCGCGAACTTGGACGGCGCTACCAACCCGGCGATCAGGTACTCATCGATCCGAATTGTAATTGTGGCCGCCCGGTGGAGTGGTCGTATTACGAGGAAATCTATTATCCGGGTGGACACATCCATTTTGTTTCTCAAGATGCTTATGGGACACCTCAACTAATCAATTTAGATCGTCGTGTCTGGTACATCGTAGATCAACGGGGTCGAGACTCAGGACTGCTTGGGCTGCTTCGTGGCTATGGAACAGAAACAAGTTGGTTTGGACCTTACTATATGTTTGTATCTTTGTGGGAAACTAATCCAACTTACAATGAACCGCCATTAAAAATTGCTGATCGATTTTTCTTTGAGGGTTACGATATTTTGTCACGTCAACCACTTCACGCGGGTGACAATTTGTCAGTACGGTTGTGGTGGCGCAACGGTGATCGGGCACAATCCGATTATTCACTTCGTATAAAGCTCATCGCGCCCGATGGCATGGTCATTTCCAAAATGGATAAATCGATCCTTGAAAAAACTTTGGGCGGTACATGGCAACCTTTCGATACGATTGTTACTAACGTTGATTTCGATTTGCCATCAAACGTAAGAGAAGGTAACTACGCCTTGCAGCTCGACATTCAGGGGCTGCAAGGCACGCTCTACCTGGGATCGGTTTATCTGTTCAACTACTACGTGCAATAGCTTATCGATCCAGCCGCCACAAGATCACTGATGCTGTTTCGGGTGTTTCGCCAGGACGCGGATAGGCGGCGATCCTGGTAGCTTTGGCGTCAATGTGGCGCAACATTAAGCCAATTGGCGGCTTTTCGGCCAGCACAAACACGCTCCCCTGATCGGTTAATGCCGCACGAATTTCACGGAGTCCGGCAGCTTCGGTGCAGATCAGTTTGTAGCGTGACAGATCATAGAACTGGGCACGGCGGCAGCTATCAGGGAACATGCTGGCAACAATGACAGCGTTCTGATCCGGGATTGTGTGCGGAAAGTCGATCACGGCTTCACGCAAGCCAAATCCGGCGCTGTGATCAGTGATATATTGTGTGCGTTCGGCGGCGGGGAGCGGCAAATTGCCTGGATCGGTGTAGGCTTGTGTGGCGAAAGGGATAATGCCAACGGATAGAATCAGCGTGATCAAGGTTGCTGCGCCCGCTCGAAGCGCGCGTTTATCTAATCGCTGAATGAGCAATCCGAGGCCAGCGCCGCCCAACGTCAGGGCAAGTGGTAGTGCCACCACGAAATGGCGCGGCATGACCTCTGCGCCAAATACAATGATCAAGCCAAGTGGTAAGAAGCTGGCAATGATCAGCAGCAGCCCGCGCGACTTTGTGACGATCAATAAACCGATCAAACCAATGCCAAGCAGCACTGACCAGCCAATCGATCCGAAACCGATCAACTGCTCCCAAAGCCGATTCAAGTTTTCGCCGAAACCAGCCTGTCGCCCCGGCTGACTACCCACAATCCAGCCCAATGCGATCCCAAAGCCGCCGCCGCGCAACTGCAAATAAAGGAGCGGCACGGCGAACAACGCGATCACAGTGACGGCCACGATCACGAGATTGCGTAGTTTTTGTGCCATAGTGCTGTGCCCCCCGAATAGTACGATCAATGTCACCATCAGCGCGTATGGCGCGGCGGTCAGCTTGAACAGCGCGGCCAATGCTAGCACGACTCCGGTCAGCAGCGCATCACGGCGCGTGCCGATGCGAGACAGGCGCAGACTCGCCCACAGTGTCAGAACAATCAACGCGCCTGCTTCGGGATCGCTAAAGGCGAAGCGTTCATATAAAAATAAATACGGCGACGCAATCCACAACATCCCGGCGAAAATCGCGGGCAGCGTCCCAAACAAATTGCGGATCAACGCATAACCCGCCGCCAACCCGATTAGCGCAACAAACATGGTAGCAATGCGTCCGGCAAATACGGGCGCGTGCTGTGGATAAAACAGCGCGATAAACCAGTGATTGATGATCTTGCCGTCGTTGATTTCCCAGAACGGATGCAGCTTCCAGACTTCAAGCGCGCGGGTCAGGTGAAGTCCTTCGTCGTTGTGGAGTGGAAATATATCAAGCGCGGGTAGACGAGTGCCCCACAAAACAAGTAGCAGCGTAATCAACGGCACAAACTTGATAAATCGAGTGGTAGAAAGCGTTGACAGGGCAACCTCACAGTTAATAATGGATCAGCTTATTGTAACCCAACAGGCTTGCCAGATACGCCCCGCCGTGCTAAAGTCCGGCTTGTTAACATCACTGTGGAGTACCGCATACATGCCTCAACCTGCGCTCAAGGCGCTGCTCTTTGATATGGATGATACGCTGATCGACTGGAGTCAGCGTTCGCAGGATTGGTCAGACTACCGCCGTAAACACCTTGAACAGGTTTTTAATTACGTTTCGCAGGAAATTCAGGCACTTGACACGCCGGAAGCATTTTACGAAGCCACCGGACAGCTTTTTGAGCAAGCCTGGCTCGATGCCTATCAGGGAATGCGTGCGCCACACGTCGGGACGGTATTAGCTCGTGCGCTCGAAGCGGTAGGCATACCGACAGAACAGATCAACCGCGAGTCGATCATGCGTGCGTACAATTGGCAACCTGTCGATGGTGTAGTGCCTTTCCCGGATGCACTTGAAGTGCTGCCCATGATTTGTGCGGCAGGCATTAAAACCGGGATTATCACCAACTCTGCACAGCCGATGTGGATGCGCGATGTTGAGTTGAAGGCGTATGGGCTGCTCGATCACTTCATCGACTGTCGTTTGTCGGCGGCGGATGTGGGTTTCTTGAAGCCGCATCCAGCCATTTTCGAGACGGCGCTGAACTGCCTGGGCGTTACTCCGGCAGAAGCCGTCTTTGTGGGCGATAACCCCGATGCCGATATTACAGGCGCACAAAGTATCGGGATGCGTGCCGTTTTGCGGATCATCCCGCGCGCACAAACAGTTCTGAATGGTTCAGTCCATCCCGACGGCTCGATCAGCACTTTGCACGATCTGTTGCCACTGCTGGATAGCTGGTATCCCGGTTGGCGTACCCCCGCACAGGGCGCGGCATGATCGGTTCGCTAAACAATAGTGCGCCGTATCATAACCTAATCCTGACCGGTTCAGTGGGCAGTCGTGTGAACCCAACTGGGGCGCTCATCGCCAAACGCCTGGGCACGCTGTTCATCAATCTGGATACGGAACTGCAAACCCGCGAAGGTTATTCCGCTGATGATTTGCGCGGATTGTTTGGCGAAGCGCGCTTGAAGCGACTCGAAACGGAATTGTGCCGCGAATTTGCGCTGCGACGTGGGGCAGTGATCAGCGTCAACGCGCCTACGCTGGTGGACATGGAAAATCGGGAGCGGTTATTATCGTCCGGCCCGGTACTTATCCTGACCTGCATGTTGAACGAGGCGCTGCGACGCCTGTATGTGGCACAGGGCGCGCGCTTTCACGATCCCAAAGTGCGTGGGGCGTCGCTCAATGCGCTGCGCCGTGATGCCCAGGTCTTGCAGATTCCCGATCTACCTCGTTTGGATACGACACGACTTTCGATTGAACAGACCGCTGATAATGCCATCGTGTTCTGGCGTACACGCGAAACCGTCACTGATCGCTAATTTCATAAAAGTCATAAAAGGATGAAACAATGCCGATTTTAACTGTCAGCCTAGCGCAAATACCTGTCAAAGCGGGCGATCCGCGCGCAAACTGGGCGGTCATGCAGGAATGGACAAACGAAGCCGCCCGCCGCAACTCAGAACTGGTGGTGTTCCCGGAACTTTGGGACAATGGCTATGCGCTCGAAAGAGCCAAAGATGTTGCCAGTTCACTGAGTACAGGATTGTTCGCGCAGGTGGCCGCCCTTTCGCGCACAGCAAATATTCACATCCTGGGTTCGATGCTCGAAAAACGCGGCGTGGGTGTCTACAACTGCGCGGCGGTATTTTCGCCACGACAGGGCGTGTTGGGAGCGTACCGAAAGATTCACCTGTTCGGTGGGATGAACGAACCGCAATTTCTGAGTGCGGGCGAAGCGCCATTGACGATTGATATGCCCTGGGGACGCACGTCACTGGCGATTTGCTACGATCTGCGCTTCCCGGAACTGTTCAGGCGCTACGCGATTGAGGGCGCAAAAGTGATCATCATCCCGGCGGAGTGGCCGCACCCGCGCTTGGCACATTGGCGCTCTTTGATTCAGGCGCGCGCGATTGAGAACCAGTGCTATATCATCGCCTGTAACCGCGTCGGGGAGTCGCTTGGCACAAATTTTTGCGGTCACTCGATGATCGTTGACCCCTGGGGCGATCTAATCTGTGAAGGTGGCGAAGGCGAAACGATGCTGACCGTCAAAATCGACACGGATATGGTCGATCAGGTGCGGGCGCAAATGCCCGTCTTATCGGATAGAAGGCCGGGTATTTACGGCGATAAATAAGCAGGGGTAAAACATGGCCGATAAGCCGCACATTTTCATTTCTTATCGACGCAGTGATGACCTGACCATGACCGGGCGCATCTATGATCGCCTGTGTTCGATTTTTGGTGAAGATTGCGTCTTTAAGGATATGGAAGACATTCCGGCAGGCGCGGACTTTCGGCAAGTGCTGGATAATGCTATCGCTTCGGCAGATGTGGTGCTGGTCATTATCGGCCAAAAATGGTTAAACGTCACGAACGCATCTGGTCAGCGGCGGCTCGATGAACCCAACGACTTTGTGCGCGCCGAAATCGAGTCGGCACTGAATCATACTGAAGTGCTGTTGATCCCGACGCTGATTGATGGCGCGGTCATACCCGGTGCTGATCAGTTACCGCCCAGTATTCAGGATTTGGCCTATCGGAATGCCGTAGCGGTTCGCGTTGACCCGGATTTTAGCCGCGATATACAAGCCCTTGAAGAAAACATCAAAGCACATTTCACTTAGGCCGTTCCAGAGAAATAACTACACCTCAACATAAAGGAGCAAT
>JBBSEU010000064.1:0-22080 GCA_038239365.1 Aggregatilineales bacterium | reverse complement strand
TTGCTGTTGCTCGTCTTGTCCCTGGCCTATGCCTATGTCCTGACCCTCGGCACCTTTGCTTTTGAGGACCCTGCCCTTCGTCGGCTCGTCACCAAAAGCACGCGGCAGACCTACTCCATTTTCCGCTTAGGCCTACGTCTACAACGGACAGGGTGACCGCTACCGTCGCACGACGGGCATGGCCGCGACGCAGTACCTGCTTGACCTGAACACGACGCTGACGCAGGTCTTGAACGAAACGACGAATGCCAGTACAACCTGGTATTTGCGCGGACTACACGTTGTAGCTCAACAAAACAGCGCAGGATGGACGTACTTCCACCAGGACGGCCTCGGCTCGATCCGGCAAACCACCGATGCCACAGCAACCGTCCGTTTCGGTGCAAGTTACGATCCTTATGGCACGGCCTTTGAGCGTGCTGCCAACGTCAATACTTCGCTTGGCTACACTGGTGAACAGACCGACAGCAACGGCTTGGTCTACCTGCGCGCACGCTATCTGAATACGAGCCTGGGGGCATTCACCAGTCGTGACTCGGTTGAGGGCGTGATGGGACGGTCCATCACCCGTAATGCCTACTCGTATGCTGGCGCTAATCCGATTAACTACGCCGATCACAGTGGCAAGTTCTTCTGGGCACCGTTTTTGATTGCCGGGTTGATCGGTGTTGGTGTAGGTGCATTCATAGCAGCGCGATATTACGATGCGGCATCTAGCGGCAAATGCGGATGCGATCTGCAGCAGCAAATGCAGGGCAAAGATCGTACTCAGTTTATTCTGGAAAATATGTTTAACGGGGGCTTATTCGGTCTTGGTTTCTCGCTTCTGACATTGGCAATTCCTGTCGTTGCTGTCGCTGCTTTAGGTGCTGTAGAAGGTTTGGATCAAGCTGAACAAGCCCTCAAAAATATCTGCACCAATGGAGCTAATCCGTGTAACTGGGATTTACTAAATGTTGGGCGAATAAGTGGAATTGTCAGCGGTGCTTCAGGTCTGATACATGTTATCAAAGGTGGCGGTGGCGGAGGGACTGATCCGGGCAGTAGTGGTAGTGACTCCGAAGGCTCAGGTCAAGGAGGGTCAAATGATGGTGGAGATGGCACTTCATCGGGTGTAGATGATAATGCAGGCAGTTTAGGTCCGAGTGGTGGTGGTACAGGTAATGGCGGTACAGTAGATTGGGAGCAGGTTTATTGGAAAGGATGGCAGGAGCGAATGAGCGGACCTCGTATGGATGCTAGACTAAGTAGTAATCCTGATACACCAGCCTTACGGAGCATTGTTCATCAACTCGCTCAAGTGATAGCCAAAGGTCCGGAGTTACAGGCTGTAGCAAACGCTCACACCAGGCTCAAATTTCCTTGGGATCCAATATGGAACAATACTACTGTTGGTGAAACAGTAAATTGGGCAGAAGGCAATAATTCAAGTGGTTCTGCGCTAGAAAAATTGAGCCAAGTAGATAATCCTACGTTCATAAAAACTTTGGTTGATAAAGGGTTCAGCCGAAGCTTGGCTATAAAATGGCGTGACTTTTATGTTTCGCAAGCATATGCTGACGGAGCAAATCCAGTTGCACCCGGACGTGCATTATTGATGGAGCGCATTGCCGAGCAATTACACTAGCGCGAATTACACTTCTCAGAGAAAATCTGAAAATCCGTATATTTTACGCCCGCAACTGGGAGTTATACTATGAGCAGGAGTGAGCTACAGCAACTTATAGCACAAATGGCTAGTAAGGATGGCTATCTAGTTATAGGGGCAATTAACAAATTGCGGGACACAGGGTGGTTATTTGACGGATCCCTACGCGGTAGCTCCTTTCAAGGTGCAAACCTTTACGAGGTTTATATTGAAAATGCGGATATTACCGATGTTGATTTTACAGGAGCCCGTATGCATGGGGCGAATCTGAACGAAGCTCAAGCTCAGAGAGCAATTTTTAGAGACGCAGATCTTGTTTACGTTCGGATGGACGAAATTGACGCCGCTGGTGCCACCTTTGACCGAGCAAACATTCGGGGAGGATATATAACTGGAAATCTAAAATTTGCATCATTTCAATCATCTGTAATGGAAGAAATAATAATTGCGGGGGATTGGCAACACACATTGCTTAACAATGCCATCCTCCGAAATGCGAATCTTTTAGGAGTAAATTTAAGCGGGGCTGATCTCAGTGGAGCAAACTTACAAAATGCGACATTGCGTAATATCACCTTTGACGAGGAAACCATACTTCCAAACGGATTTAATTGGACACAGCATACAGACATGTCCCGTTTCACTCATGGTGAACAGTAGTAGGCAACCGAACCAGTCAAATCGCCTTCGACGGCACCAGTACGGCGAACACAACTTACAACTTCAACAGCGCCAACCAGCTTACGACCAGCCAGACCAACGGCGGCGCGATTCGGACGTACACCTATGATCCGCAAGGCAACCTGACCAACGACGGCGCGAACAGCTACAGCTACGACGCCGCTAATCGACTGGTCAAGTACACCGACGGCCAGACCAGCACCGTTACATCCTACGTCTAGCGGAACACTTTTTGTCAAATCAGCTTGATTTGGCCTGTTCCTTTTTTCATTTTCTCGATGCCCCTCCCCCTCGCCCTAAAACTGTCGGTGCGTGAACACTGAGGGAGAGGGGTTGGGATGAGGGCTTTCATCAGGCAGTAATCTGGCTTTGAGTATAAACCGGCGCGTGGGCAACCTGCCGATAGATTTGTAGCAACTGCGCCGTACACGACTCCCAGGTAGGCAATGCAATATCGCCCACCTGGAGCGGATTACGCAGTTGATCGAGCATAGCCGCTGCCGTTGCTTGTGGTGTGCTATCAAGCGGCAGCGCGCGTGCCCAACCCTTTTCAGCGATCTCATGCAAGCCGGATGTATCCGCAACCAACACAGAGCGATGCAGCGATAACGCTTCCATCACCGAAACCGGATGCGCTTCATAATCGCTGAGCAGCACCACCAGATCGGCCTGAGAGAGCAAGACCGCCATACCATGCCGATCCGTGACCGGAATCGCGCCGATCTCAACATGATCGTTCAGCCCCAACTCCGCAACCATTTCGCGCAAGGGCTGCTCATAGGGGCCGCCGCCAATGATTCGCAAACGAGCGTCGGGGCGTTCGGCCAACACATAGGGCATCGCCGCAATTGCGCGGTGATGCCCTTTATAACGTTCGAGCCGCCCCGAAGAAATGATCAGCGTTCCCTGGTGATTGTCATGTGACGCGGCGGGCAGTTCGGGCAGGCGCGCGCCGTTCTGAACAACCGTAAACCGTTCGCGGGCAATGCCCAGTGTGCGCGAAAAGAAATCCGCCTCGAAATTGGAAACACCAATTAACTGCGCGGCGCGTGCCAGCAGTGGCCGCAAGAGAAAGCGTTGCAGGCCGCGCCCGGCATTGCGCGCGCGAGAGGAATGACCGCCGCTGTGAAAGGTCACCACATAGGGGAGTCGCGCCTGTAGTGCCGAGGCCATTGCCATCGGCGCGAACAACGTATGATAGCCCTGAATATGGATAACATCCGGGCGAATGTCGTTGATCGCGTGCGCGATTCCGGGCGCGAAAAAGTAATCACGTTCCGCTGGATAGGCACGTACCCGCCGAATATGAACGCCGTCCTGTTCTTCGTGAGCAGGCAGCTTTTGACCGGGGTTAGCGGTCAAAATAGTAACATCCTGACCCCCGGCGGACAGGCGACGGGCGACTTCATAACAATGCGTTTCTGTGCCGCCCATCGACGGAAAATAGCGGGCGGTTGCCATCAGGATTCGGAGTGGAGTGTTCAGCGTCGTTGTCATGGGTAGCCCTCAGGCGGTTTCGATGGATTGCAAGGTTGGAGCGGGACTATTATTTGAACGTGCCGCCAGCGAACCGCGCACATAACCGAGTGTCGCAAACGCCAGGCCAGCCACGATAGCAACGGCACGGCTGAAATAACGCACGTCGCGCTGAACAAATACGGCGCGGATATTTTCCCAGACGGCGTTGGGCAGCGTCTTGAAGGCGTGCGTCCGCTCCGATGACAGGCCGTCGTTCGCACCGACTAAGCGTGAGACAATTGCTTTTGAGATACCTTCGGCGTAGCAGCGCGCTTGAAAATATGACCAGCGGATACGCGCGGCGGGCACATGATGATGCACACGCGAACGCGGCTCATAGATGAACTTGCCCTGCGGCCATTGCTGACGCGCGCGAATGGACAACTCGGTTTCTTCGCAGCCAAGCGGAAGCGTCCCTATCCGTCCGATCTCACTGCGAAAGCCGCCTACCACCTCGAATACCTGCCGCCGAATACACATGCTGCTGCCAATCGGGTTACGCACTTCGCCCGTTTGGGTAGGTGTGCCCTTGTGCGTGCAGCCCACGACCCAGTCAAATTCTTCCGGGAACCAGGCCGGGCGTCCAGTCTCCCAATTCGGTTCGACGCGCCCGCCTGACCCCAACACGCGGGCATCATCCAGCGGGTGGGATAACCATTCCAGCCAATCCGGTTCGGCCACTGCGTCATCATCCAGAAACGCGATAAGCGGTTGATGAGCAGCGGCCACGCCTGTATTGCGCGCGCCAGACAGCCCTTTCGCTTCCCGATTCTCGAGCACGGTCACATCCTGGAAACGTGACTGTGCCCGTGTGAACAAGGCTGGATTGTGATCGATCACCAGGATGATCGCTTTGGGTAGGCGGCGCTGCTGCTGAACGGACACAACCGCCGCCACCAGATCATCCCAGCGTTTTTCGGTGTACGCGCAAATCAATACCGAAACATCGAGCGGTACGCCGTTCTGCATGGCTATTCAGCCCCTTGCGAATGGAACGGGTTGTCAGAAAAAGCGTTTGGTGCTTCCAGATTCCATGACCAGTGAGCGCGCGCCTTGTTGGGCGTGGGGCGCACTTTTTCGCGCAGGATCGTTTTGAGGACGCGCCAGCCGTCCGGGATCGCCCGCAAGTTGCTCTGTCCGTAGATGCGATCCGCTTCATAGCTTGGCACTTCGACGATCTTCAGACCGGCACGCAGTGCGCGCACGTTCATCATCGTTTCGATCTCGAAACCGTCACCATCCAATTCAAGGATGGGCAGCACCCTTGTCCAGAACGCATTGTAGCCGTAGCACAAATCGGAATAACCACCCCCGAATAGAAGGCGAACCGTCATCGTCAAGCCCCAGTTGCCGAGTTTACGGAACAACGACATATCCGCCGTGCCGCCGCCCTGCAAAAAACGCGATCCCTTGACGTATTCCGCGCCCGCCAGCAGGCCGCCAATGTACAGCGCGATCTCACGCGGATCCATCGAACCATCGGCATCGATCATCACGATAATGTCGCCACTGGCCGCGGCAAACCCGGCACGCAGCGCCGCACCTTTACCACGTTTGGTTTCCATGACCACTTTGATATCCGGCAGCAGCGAACGGGCAACATCGACAGTGCCATCGGTGGAACGACCATCGACAAGGATCACTTCGTCTACCCATTCGGGAATATACGGCAGCACATGCGGCAGGTTTTTGGCTTCGTTATACGTTGGAACGACTACCGTAACGGTGGGTCGTCGGACGTGAGTCCAGAGGAATGGTTTGAGAACGATATTTCCCGACGCTGCCGGGATACTCAGTGCGGATGAACCATTTGAAGATGCCATGATTAACCTTCTAACCCTATCATCACCTTTCGAGCAGAAAAAATTTTGTGATGACTCAAACAAAAGTATGAAGTTTATTACCTGACAAAGTGTCAGCGGGTTTAGATTTCGTTGGGTGCTGCTAACAGTGACGAATTGATTTCGTTTAACTGTTTAGCGTTGTATTACACTCTAAAACCCTGATGCTTTATCTAGCAAAAGGTGTTCCACCATATACGTTTTTGGGGAGTCAATTTGTCGGAATATTTAATTTTGTGTAGTTTGCACAATAGAAAGCTATTTATAAGCAGGCTCATCTATATATGTTTAGTAAGCGAACACGGCTGTATCGGGTGATGATCGGAATGCTTGATCATCAAGATCGCGCGCTTCCCCTGAACACGAATCAGGGGTCTGTGGTATTATTGAGGATAGTAATTGTGTGAGGATAGTCCTCGATGCCTGCAACCATTGATACGCTCATCAAAGAAGGAATCGCTGCCCTCAAAGAAGGGCGCAAAAACGATGCAGATCGCGCGCTGCGAAAGGCTGTCGAACTGGATGACCAGAACGAACAGGCCTGGCTGTGGTTGAGCGCCGTCGTAGATACACCCGAAGAACGTCAGATTTGTTTGGAAAACGTGCTGGACCTGAACCCGGATAATGCCAAAGCGCGTAAAGGGCTTGAGGCGACACTGGCCGAATTGAAGGCGAAACCTGCCCCAGCGCCACCCCCTCCACCCTCAGTCCCATCGAGTACTGCCGACAGCGGTTGGAATCTGGACGAGGCGTTCAAAAATAGCCCCTTTGCGGGCACTGGCTTCGATGTAAATCCGTATAGCAATGCCAGTGAGACAGGCGATGCGGCACAAAGCGGCTGGGGCAATTTTGAAACTCCGGCGACCAGCGTTGACTGGGTTCAGAAACCCGCGCTCGAACCTGCCCGACGGGATGCCTTGCAACCTTCCGAAGAAGAATATGACAATTGGATGGCCGGACTTTCGCTGGGTGGGGATAGCATGGGGTCAGCCCAGGGCAGTACGCCTGCCTTTGCCACGCCGGATGAGTTCGACCCGACAAACGGGCCATTTGGCAGCGGTTTGAGTTATGGCGAAGCGCCCGCCGATGAAGGGTATACGGCCTCTTACGACAGCGCCGATGCCAACTCGTTTGAGATGGACGCGAATCCATTTGATTTCAAGAGCGTGGCGGCGCAGTCGAACTCGTATGGTGGCTACGAGACAGACACCCAAGACGCCGAGTTTGGGGACGATCTGCTGGCTCGACTTGATCCGCTGCCAGCGGGCGGCACCTTTACGGGCTACGATGAGGACGAACCTGAACCCGCCAATAGCTTTTCGTTTCCGTTGTCACCGATCAGCACCGATGAACTTCCGGCGGCCAGTGAATCATTTCCACTGGCGATGCAGCCCCCTGTACTTTCGGCCAAAAAGTCCGTACATAATCCATTCGGGGGCGGCGCATCAACCGCCCCGCCCCCCCCGGACAGTACGCCCATCAAGAGCGCCCCCAGCCGGGCTAGCAGCGGCGGCGCGGTGTTTATCACTGCCGATAGCACGCCCGGTCTGCCCAACCCGGGTGCGTACTTCAGCCAGATACCCGATGAAATTCAGGTGGCAGGCGCGGGTACTTCGATGCCCGTTCTGGTGATCAGCATCATTGCCCTGATCATCCTGAATCTGGGATCACTGCTGCTGCTTATCACGAGCGTGAGGCGTTGACCGTGACGAACAGCGAAAATGCCATCGACAGGTTTAATCTGAAAGTCGTCATCGTCGATCCCGATTTCTACGCACTGAATTCTCTGAACAGCTATCTGGCCTGGGATCGGCGCACGCGCGTGGTGAAGCTGCTGCAATCCCTGAATGCCCTGACCGATTTTCTTAAACATGTCGCGGCGGCAGAAGCCCCGGATGTGATCCTGATAGACGCCGATATTTTCAGTGATGGCATCGAATTGGGCGCGGCACTGATGCACATGCGCCAACTTATCTCAACGGTCAAAGTGATCTGTCTAGGGCATAACGCCGATCCGATGCGGGCAGCGGCGGCGCTCAATGCGGGCGGGCGCGGCTATCTGGTTCGGAATGAAGTGCGCCATTTGATCGCCAGTGCCGTTTGTTTTGCGGTTGAACATTCCTTCGTTGTCACGCAAAGCATTCATGCCGCCGTTGAAAAGCCGTTCGATATGCGCCTGTTTAATGCGAATGTGCTGCCTTCTGAGCGCCATTTCCCGGAGATGACCGAACGTATCCGGCAGGCGTTATGGTTATGCGTGGTGGAAGGCATGTCCGCGCAGTTGGCCGCCGACGAAATGGGCGTCAGTCCGCACACCGTTCGCAGCTACATCAAGGAAGGCTACCGCATTCTGGAAGCACACGATGATCGTACTTTTCCCGATGAAATGGGGCCGATAGAACGTGCTTTTATGCGCTTCACGGCGCTCGGTGACGAAAACAATCCCTGACTCAAAACGTTCAAACTATTCAGGATAACCCTTATGCGAAAGTGTTTTGCGGCTATGTTGATCGTCAGCATAGTGCTGGCGTCGTTTGCCCCGATAGTACAGGCGCAGACAGAACCACTCACCCTGACGCCCTGCCCGTTTGAGGTGGGGATCGGTGCGGCCAAAAGTTCTGTGGATGCCAGATGCGGCGTCTTCAAGGTTCCCGAAGATCGTCAAAACCCCAACAACCGTCACGTTGATTTGCATGTCGTGGTTTTGCCCGCCCTGAACGCGAATGCGAAGGGACTCCCGATTTTTCACCTGGAAGGTGGGCCAGGCGCTTCGGCGATCAACAACTTCGGGCAAACGTGGTACGCAGCTTATCTTGGCTTTCGGCAGGATCACCCTGTGGTATTGATCGATCAGCGCGGGACGGGTCAATCCGCTTCGTTGCAATGCACTGAGATCACACTGTTTGCATTGAGCGATCTGGCAAAGACCAGCGACTCACAAGCCGATCAAGCCGATAATGAGCAGCGGCTGGCACGGTGTTTAACCCGGCTTTCGAGTACGAATGATCCGCAGTTTTACACAAGCCGTGCGATGGCCGATGATACCGACGCGATCCGGGCGGCATTGGGCTACGATCAAATCCTGGTTTTTGGCAATTCGTATGGGACATGGCTCGGCCAATACCTGCTCAAGCTGCATGGTGAACACATCGCCGGAATGGTACTGGACAGCGTGACCGGCCCCTGGAATGCGCCGTCGGTTGAGGCAGCACGCAACGCTCAAGCGTCACTCAACGGCGCATTTGCCCTGTGTAAGACTGATTCGGCCTGCGATAAAGCCTTCCCCGATCTGCCCGGTCAACTTCAAACGGCGCTTCAAAAGCTGAAAGACAAACCGGTTACGGTCAATGCGGCCAGCAGCGTGACCAATAAGACGTTCCCGGTAGGCATGACCGCTGACAAGTTGCTAACCGCGTTGTTCCAGATGATTTATAACAGCGCCAATGTGTCGCTCATTCCGCAAACCATCGCCGAAGCCGCGCGGGGCAGCTATACCCTTTCGGCCAGCGTCCTGGTCACGTATGCGGAACAGGCCGCCGATGCCATCTCGATTGGCCTGAACTACAGCGTCGAATGCGCCGAAGAACTGGCCTTTTTGACTCCGGCTCAGTTATCTGGCGCAAAAGAGGGCGTGTTCGGTGAACTGCTCGATCCGACGTCTACGGTTGAGGCGTGCAAGCAGTGGCGCAGTGCCGAACTGAACGCCGCCGATGTTGCGCCCATCCAGTCGGATCGCCCGGTGCTGATCCTGTCCGGGGCGCTCGATCCGGTGACGCCTGTACGTTTTGGCGAAGAAACACAGCGCCGCCTGACACACAGCACATTGGCTGTATTCCCCTATCAGGCACATGGCGTGATCGTCAACAGCGGCTGCGCGCGTCGAGTGGTGGCCGCGTTTTTCAATGCGCCTGATCAAGCCGTTGATACAAGCTGCATCCCGAACGATACCAAACCTGCCTTTTTGGGCGCGTACAGCATCGAGTTAGCGTCGTTTAGCGATCCAAAGGCGACGTTCGCTGGTACTGCACCCAAAGGTTGGAAAGCGGAACAGGACGGCGCATTGACGTTTTTCACCAGTCCCGATGGGGTGCAGTTCGCGGCGGCGGGCGTCTTCAAAAAACAGAAAGTAGCCGCCGTGCGCCAAACGGTGATCGATCAAATCAGCAAACGCTTCGGCGGCGTCCAGGTGCAGCAGGAAGCAACCATCAGTTTGTTGTTCATTTCGATCACGGCGGTAGTGCATTCGGTTGATCTGCCGAAAGATGTGGGCAGCGGGATCATCTATCTGCGGCCACAGGGCGCTGATGTGTATGTGGTCTGGCAAGCCGCCCCATCGAACATTTTCCAGGCGGTATCGTTGGCGCTCACTCCACAAATGCTCGGCACGATGCGCGCTCTGAATTGATTTGCCGGGGACTCAAGTCCCCGGCGGTGTGACTACTCCGCCCAGCGCACGATCCCGCGCAGGAACGGTGTTGGCAAATCCGGGTGATGTGGCAGGACGCGCACACTCAACCCATGTTGGCCTGTTGTTTTGTAGCTGATTTTCGTGCCAAACTCGTAGACCGTCGCGGCATCGGCAGTGCTGCTCTTGCTATCGCTGTCACTGCGCGTGATCGGCGTCATATCAATCGCTTCGCCGCTGATGATATTGCCGCCAGTATCCAGGTTGCCGTAGTAGGCTTGCACCATCACATCTTCCGGCTTCAGATCACCCAGGTCTACCCAGGCGTAAACGGCCTGCTCCGTGCCGATCTTGAGTTCTGTCCCCGACGTTTCGACGCGCACAATGTTCACTTTCGGCCAGACCGTGTTCAGCTTTTCGCGCCAGTCGGCGAAAGCAGTGCCGCGCTTCAGGTCTGGTTCGGTCAGGCGTGTATAGCGTTCGCGGGCAGGCATGTAATACTTCTCGGCGTATTCCTGAACCATGCGTGTGGTGTTAAAGACCGGTGCCAGCTTTTTGAGGCTGCGCTTGACCTTTTCGATCCACTCACGCGGCAAACCATCGCGCGAACGTTCGTAGAATAACGGCACAATGTCTTTTTCGAGCAGGTTGTAGAGCGCCTCCGATTCGATCTTATCCTGGAGTGTCTCCTGATCGGCGGTGTATTCTTCACCGTTGCCAATCGCCCAACCCACCGACGGATCATAGCCTTCATCCCACCAGCCATCGAGCGTACTGGCATTTAACCCGGCGTTGTAGATCACTTTCATACCACTTGTGCCGCTGGCCTCAAGCGGGCGACGCGGGTTGTTCAGCCACACATCGACGCCCTGTGTCAGCGCGCGGCCAACCGCCATATCGTAGTTTTCGATGAACACGACGCTGTGACGGAACTCCGGCAGACGCGCCGTATTGACGATCTCCTTGATGAAGTCCTTGCCGGGCATATCGTGCGGGTGTGCCTTGCCGCTGAAAATGATCTGTACCGGGCGCTCCGGGTCATTCAGGATTTTCGCCAGACGTGCTTTATCTCGGAAAAGCAGTGTGGCACGCTTGTAGGTGGCAAAACGGCGCGCAAAACCAATTGTCAGCGCGTCGGGATTCAACACTTCATCGGCCTGATCAATTTCCGATTGGATGAATCCACGTGAGATGAGCGAATGGCGCAGCCGCACACGGCAGAACTCAACCAGTCGTTCACGACGGCGGGCATGGGTACGCCATAGTTCGGCGTCGGGAATACGATCAACTTGTGCCCAGGTATTCGGGTTCGTGGGGTTTTCGCGCCAGGACGGATCGAGATAGCGATCATACATATTGCCCATTTCGCGGCTTGTCCACGTTTCGACGTGAATACCATTCGTAACGGAGCCAACAGGCACTTCATCTTTGGGCAGACGCGGGTACATCCACTGCCACATCGTGCGGCTCACCTCGCCGTGCAGTTTGGCGACGCCGTTGGCCGCACTCGACACATTGATCGCCAGCACAGCCATGCTGAACAATTCGTAGCTGCCCATATTCTCACGACCCAGATCAAAAAACTGGTCACGACTCAGGCCTAATGCCGACCACAGGAACGTGAAGTGTTCGTCGATCAGGTCAAAGCCAAAGCGTTCCAGGCCCGCCGGGACAGGGGTATGCGTCGTGAAAACGTTGCCCACGCTGCAAATATCGCGCGCTTCTTCAAAGGACAGTTCGGGGTGCTGTTCCTTCAACATACGGATGCGTTCCAGGCTGAGAAAGGCGCTGTGCCCCTCGTTCATGTGGCACACTTCGGGGTGAATGCCCAGCAGATGAAGCGCCTGAATGCCGCCAATCCCCAACAGAATCTCCTGGCGAATGCGCTGGCGGCGATCTCCACCGTATAAACGATCCGTCAAATCGCGGTCTTCGATCAGCGAATTTTCGGCGATGTTCGTATCCAGCAGGTACAACGGCACACGGCCTACCTGCACCCGCCAGATTTGCGCGCAAAGAGTACGCCCCGGCAGCGGCACACGGACGAGCATCGGCTTTCCGGCAGCATCGGTCACGCGCGTTATGGGTTGATTGGCGTAATCGTTGACCGGGTAGGCTTCCTGCTGGTAGCCATCGGCGTTCAGATATTGCGAAAAATAGCCTTCCTGATATAGCAAACCGACGCCGACCAGCGGCAGGCCAAGATCAGAGGCGCTCTTGAGATGATCGCCGGAGAGGACACCCAGGCCGCCCGAATAATTCCGAAAGCACTCTGTGAGGCCGAACTCTGCCGAGAAGTAGGCAATCGACGGATGTTCGGGCAGCGCGCCGTAGTGGTTGGCATACCAGGTACTCGTGACGTTGTCCATATAGCGATCAAAGGCTTCGCACACGCGGTCAAGATGCGCCATGAAAGCCTCATCGCTGGCCGCTTCGGTCAAACGCTGCTGGTTGATCATGCCCAGCATCCATACCGGGTTGCGTCCGGTGTGTTCCCAAAGATCGCGGTCAAGGCGGCGGAACAACGCAATCGTTTCGTGATCCCACGACCAGCGCAGGTTATACGCTAATTCGCGGAGACGTTCGAGACTGGGGGGTAGGTTGGGCACCACCGAAATCGTGGCAATAGGCTTGATCATGCAAACGAACTCCTGAACACAGCGGATGATGCGGGCCGTGACCCAATGGTTAAGGATACCCATGCTTATATTAAGCGTGCAACCTCTGAACAAAGCGCATTCAAAGACTGAATACCAGAGTGGTAAAATAGCACATCATTTATAGAGTGAATTGCCTCTGTGAAAAGGATTAAACGATGCCACGACAGGAATATCACATCGCTGTGAGGGCCGATCAAAACGATGGTGAGGACGTTCGCGTGTCGGTGATGCTTAGCCGAAGCGGGCGGGCAGACCTGCCGACCAGTACGTTGTTCTTCAAGCCAGCACGTTCCGAAAACAGCTATCCAGTCACGATTTATTGGAAAAGTGTACAACCAAATACTGCCCAACAAAGAGCGCGCGTTGAACACACCGTGTTGAATTACTGCGCGCGATTGCACGCCGAAACCGTCTACGAAGGCATCATCGACTGCTGTTTGTAGAAGTTCGGAAGTCCCTCTCTGTAAACGGAGAGGGATTTAGGGTGAGGTTGTCAGAAGACGATCACGCCGCGCGCCACCTGCCCGGTCAGCATCGCGTCGAACGCTTCATTGACCTGATCGAGGCGATATTCCTGTGAGATCAATTCATCCAGCTTGAGTTTGCCAGTCATGTACAGGTCAAGCAGCAGCGGGAAATCGCGGCGGGCATAGATCGTGCCGTAGTAGCTGCCCCGAATCACTTTTTCCTGCCGGGTGATGATCGCGCCGGGCAGATTCGTTCCCGTACCCATCGGTGACAGTCCGGCCAACGTGAGTGTGCCGCCGGGACGAATGGCGGTCAGGCTCAATTCCTGAACCGCCGGGCTGCCAATCGCCTCAAACGCATGATCCGCGCCTCGTCCGCCTGTCAGATCACGAATGGCGGTGATCGTGTCGTCGTTTGCCAGCAGCGTATGAGTCGCGCCGAACTGCCGCGCCAACGCCATCTTGGAGTCGTTCATATCGACGGAGATGATCGTGGACGCGCCACATAACGCTGCGCCCTGCAACACGTTCAGACCCACACCGCCGCAACCGAACACCACCACGCTTTCGCCGGGACGCACCTGAGCCGTATACAGCACCGCGCCGACTCCAGTAGCAACCGCGCAGCCAACCAGTGCGGCCACGGTTAGCGGCACATCCTTGCGAATGGCGA
Source organism: Aggregatilineales bacterium (assembly GCA_038239365.1). Taxonomy (GTDB): domain Bacteria; phylum Chloroflexota; class Anaerolineae; order Aggregatilineales; family UBA2796; genus JBBRMW01. The sequence goes on along the minus strand of JBBSEU010000064.1, from coordinate 8,187 downwards.
CGCAGCTTTCCTGCGGCACGACGATATATTCTGAGAAAGTCGCCAGTCCGCAATAGTGATAGACAGGCTGAGCGTTCAGATGCAGGCGCGGCGTGCCGTCCAGCATCGTGCCTGCCCAGATCGGGCCGGTGAAGGTTTCACACAGATTGGGCTTGCCACGTTCGCAGTAGAAACATTCGCCGCACTCGGGTGCCCAGTTCAGCGTTACATGATCGCCGGGTCGAAAGTGCGTCACGCCTTCTCCTACCGCTTCGACAACCCCCGCCCCTTCATGTCCTAAAACTGCCGGGAGCGGATGCTGAGTCGCGCCGCTGATCAGATGATAATCGCTGTGGCAGACGCCGCTGGCCGCCACCCGTACCAGCACTTCGCCGTGTTTGGGGGCATCCAGCGTGAGGGTTTCAATTGTCAATCGGGTATGGGGGGCGTGGAGAACAGCGGCCTGAATCTGCATGAAAATCGCCTCAATAGATCGGGATCGGTTAATTGATGTTACCTCGATTTCAATTGACCATGCTCGCCAGCCCTTCTTCCAGGGACTCGGATGAGGGTTTTTCGCGGGTCATAAAACGGTACCGCTGCACCCCCTGACAGGCAAAATTTTACGGAATTATGACGGGATTGTGACGGTTATTTTCTGTACATTCGGGCGATCTGTCGTATACTTTTCACGCTCTATCGAATTGATGTTCGACTAGTTTTCAGGAGAGGATACAGTACAGATGACCCTCATCGCCACCCGTCAGTCCATTTATGATCGTGCGCGCACCCTTGATGCTCAGACGCCCTTTTTGGCCGTCGATACCGAACGGGTTATCGAGTCCTACCATCGTTTATTAAACAGTGTTCCGCGTGCCGAGATTTTCTACGCGGTGAAGGCCAATTCGCACGTCGCTATTGTGGGCGCGCTGGCCGAACAGGGCTCGTCGTTTGATGTGGCATCACAGGCCGAACTGGAAAAGGCGCTCGACCTGGGCGCAACGCCAGACCGGATCATTTGCAGCAACCCGATCAAGAATGCGCGGCTGCTGACACTGTGTTCGGAGCAGAATGTGTTTGCGGTGGTGGCCGATTCGGTGGACGAAATCTACAAGATCGCACGGCACGCGCCGGGGATGCGCGTCTATATCCGGCTGTCTGTGGATAATTCGGGGGCGGTGGTTCCGCTCGATAAAAAGTTCGGTGTCTCTGGCGAACAGGCGGCGGAACTGCTGATCCTGGCGCGCGATCTGGGACTCGAACCGATTGGCCTGTCGTTCCATGTGGGTTCGCAGTGCGTGAAGGCCGAGAACTGGGCACGCGCCATTGCCGAATGCGGGACGATCTGGCGGGCAGTGGCGGCACACGGGATCAATCTGTATTTTCTTGACCTGGGCGGCGGCTATCCGATCCATACCGATCCGAGTGTGCCGACGTTCTGCGATATTGGTCAGGCGATCAGCGATGCGATTGCCGAGTACATCCCCGAAACGCCGAACCTGCGCGTGATCCTGGAGCCGGGTCGGGCGATGGTCGGTGATGCAGGTGTGATGGCTTTGACAGTTGTTGGCAAGGCACAGCGCGGCGAAAAGACATGGCTGTATCTGGACAGCGGCGTGTTCAACGGCCTGATGGAAGTGATCGAGGGCTTTTCGTATCCGGTTTTCACGGATGATGTCGAGGCCGAACGGACGGCCACGTACACACTGGCCGGGCCGAGCTGCGACAGCTTCGATACGATCATGCGCGATGTGGCACTGCCGCCCATGTCGATTGGGGATCGGCTGTACTTCATCAATACGGGCGCGTACACGACGGAATATGCCTCGAACTTCAATGGGTTCAGTATCCCGTCGGTAGAAGTGCTGTAACCGTTTGCGCCGATAGTTTGCGCCGGGGACTCAAGTCTCCGGCGCAATTTTTTGCTCTTGACATAGCTCAGATGTTCGCATAAACTCTGCCGAACAAAAAGAAAGCAGGTGGCTATGTTCGGCAAGATCAGCGCAACGGTATTGATTGTCCACGACCTGGATCGGTGCAGGGCATTTTATCAGGATATGCTCGGTCTCAAGGCCGTCTTTACCGATGATAATTCGGCTGCCTACCGGATGGGCGATCAGGACTTTCTCCTGCTAAAAGAAGCCGCCGCCGCGGAAATGGTTGGCGACGAGGCACTGGGCAAAGGGGCAAGCCATCGGGTGCTGCTGTGCGTGGGTGTGGAAGATGTTGACGCCGACTACAAGGCGCTCACAGCGAAGGGGCTGGCGTTCATCAAGCCGCCAAAAAGCCAGGACTGGGGACGGCGCACAGCCTACTTTGCCGATCCCGAAGGCAATCTCTGGGAACTCTGGCACTTATTGCCTGATGAGCAGAAGTAATCGGATAGCCTGGGAACCGATTCCCAGGCATCGCTTCGATTAAAACTCTATGTCTTCTGCTTCTGAATCTTTTGCCCACTGATCAATCAAGATCAGCAGTTGATCCAATTTTTCGTCATCCAGATCGCCCATTAGCAGTTGGAACATTTCCTCTTTGCCCCGCTGATAGGCAAGCGCCATCTCGCCCTGCATTTGCGTGTTGGTATCGTGCAGCCGCCGGATTGCGTCGGCCAACTGGTACAGGATGCGCCGCACTGAACCCGCCCGATGTTTTGCGTTGCGGATATGAATCTGCATTTCCCGTAGTTCGCCGTGCATGGCCGCTGGATCATCCTCCTGATCAGTCGACGGCTGACGCGCCATTTCGAGACACACGCTCAGGTAGTAGAGCGCCTCGTCCAGTTCATCGAGCGTTTTCTGCCCATTGGCATACGGCATCAGCGATTTGCGCTTGCTCATGCGTCACCGGCCTTTCGCAGCAGGTGGCCGCGTCGTTCGTAGAAGGCATTCCGGGCAGCGATTTCTTCTTCGGTTTGGCGGGCGATGTTGGCGCATTCCTCGAACGTTTTCTCGACGAAAGCAGTCATATCTTCGGCGGTTTCGCGCCCCATCTCCCGATACATGGCGGTTACATTCGGCGGCGTATACGGTTTGTCTGCACTGCCTGTGTGCCGGATGCGTGCCAGCGTGTTCTGGTAGCGCGATGCTGCCCGCAAAAACAGGCTGTCGCTTAGCTCACCATTGAGGAATTTGGCGGTGCTGCTCATCAGCTTTTCAGCCGCCGCGAATACTTCAAGGCGGTTTTGTTCGGAAAGTTTGCGGAAACGTGGGTCAGAAAAGCGAAATTCGGGGGCGGGTTCGCGTGCCCGGAGCGACTCGGCGCGGGCGGGCAGCAGGGCAATCGGCGGTACTGGGGCTGCAAGCAGCAGCGGAGTATGTGAAAACGACACGAATTGTTGTACAATGTGCATCGAAGGGTCTTCCTTTCTGAGGCGACGATTCTCCCGGCTAAAGGTTGTCGTCGCCTTATGCTTTACATATCATACTGTAGATTAAGTTGCGATATTTGTCAGGCGAATCATCTTGAGTGCTGCACCCATTTCTCTACGCGGTGAACGCCTGCGCGAAAGCCGTGAGCAAAAGAAGTTGACGCAACGTCAATTGGCTCAGCTTTGTGGCGTCACCGAATTTCAAATTTCCCGTTATGAAAACAGCAAAAGCGATATTTCAGGCAAAATGCTGCAAATAATCGCCCAAACGCTTGACGTGAGTGCAGACTATTTGCTTGGCCTCAGCCATGAACCGCGCGGTAAAGTTGGCGATAGCGAACTGAGCGAAGAAGAACATAACGTGGTCACAACGCTGCGTCGTGACGGGTGGCCGGGGTTGCTTCGTATGGGCGCGGATCGAATGGCGAAGTAGCCACACCGGGTATGTGAAGACGACACGAATTGTTGTACAATGTGCATTGAAGGGTCAGTCCTTTCTTAGCGGCGGATCACCTCTGAACTAGGCTCCGCCGCGATTACAACCCAAAATTGAATTGTATTCTTTTCATCATAGCGTCAATTTCGGTGCGTGTCAAGTACCCAAATGAGGAATTTTGGCGCGTGTAAAGTTATGAGTCTCAACCGAGCCTGACGTTTTAACGTCAGGCTCAAGGAACAAAGTCTACTAAAGTAGACTGAAAGGGGACTGAGTCCACTTCAGTGGACTTCGTTTGTTGAGCCTGGGACTTGAGTCCCAGGCGATTTTGGCATATACGCGAATAAGGAATCTAAGTTTGGCGCGCGATCAGGCGGCTCTCAGAATAGATCGATTACGCCAGGTACGGGAGCGGCATGGCTGGTCTCAACGTGAACTTGGGCGTTTATGCGGCATTGGAGAAGCGCAAGTTGGCAAGTACGAAAGTGGAGAGAATGAGCCGACTGCAACCAAGTTGAAAATCATCGCGGAAAAGCTGGACGTTAGCATTGATTATTTACTCGGCACGACGGATGATCCGCGCCCGCCGCTCAGCCCCGGTGAGTTGAATGCCGATGAACGCGATCTGTTGAACACCTATCGGAATGACGGCTGGCCGGGCGTGCTGCATATGGGCGCGGATCAGATTGCCAAGCAGCTACCCCGCCCGAAAGTGTCGGGCTGAGTCGAACCCGTTCAGGTGCGGCGCACCATCGCCACGCCCACGAATACGAATGCCCCGCCGACGATCAGCCAGGGCGTGAAAGTTTCGTGCAGCAGCAAAACGGCCAGTGTCGCCGCCGTCAGCGGTTGCAAATAGCTGTAGACGGATGCCCGCGCTGCGCCCAATTTTGCGATTCCGTAGTTAAAAATGATGCTGCCCACCACCACCGAAATGACGCCTGAGTAGAGCATCGCCAGAATCGTCGGCGGCGTGATCAGATGCCAATCCATCGTTGCCAGCGCGGGGATGCCAATCACCCACTGTGTGATCAGCCCGCCAAACAGCAGCCAGAAGGTGACGGCGATGTTGCCATTACGTCTTAATGGCCCGCGTGAGGTGAGCAGCGCGCCTGCCCAAACCACCGAAGCAACCAGCGTCATCGTATCCCCAGATAAGGTGCTGCCGCTTAGTGCGATTTGCCCGGCATAGCGCCCGACGATCACGACAGCCACACCCACCAGCGCGATCATCATGCCCAGAATACAGGCGCGCGTCACCCGTTCCTGATTGCGCCACAGGTTGAACAGCACCACCCAGACCGGCCCCGCCGTCAGAATCAAAACGCTGTTAGCAACTGTCGTGTTGTGCAAGCCGTTGATGAACAGCGGTTGATAAAGCGCGTAACTCACCAGTGAGGCGATCAAGACAGGCAGCCATTCTTTGCGCGGCAAGGCCAGATCGATATGTCGCACGCGAATCAGAACGTACATGGCAATCGTGGCCGCACTGAAACGCAGCGCATTGTATACCGACGGCGGAACGGTATCAGTGACCGCTTTGGAAACGACGTAATTCGTACCCCATAGCAGTCCGGCAAAGACTAAGGCCAGGTCCAAGCGGCTGAGCGTGGCGGGAACGGTTGGCGTTTTGGCGGCGGGGAGTGGTGCAGATGAAATGACACGAGTCATAGAGTTTGGGATATTTTGTTAACAATATTAGAATAGTAACCCACTTTTACACGCGAAGATACAAAAATAGAGGGATTTGATCATGACCATTTTTGAAAACTTAAAAACAGCCCTTGCCACAACGGACGAATCAGCCCAGGTGCGTATCCAGTTGGGTGCAAATGGATCGATCTTTCAAATGAGTGCCGGGGAATTGATGGCCGAGTTGGGCGTCAAAGCGGTTGCGCGCCGGAGTTTGCGCGTGACCAGCCCGCGCCTCAATATCCGCGATCAGCCGGGGCTATCCGGTCAGATCAAAGACAAACTGGTTCAGGACACGGTTTTTGACGTGTTCGATGCCACGCCGATTCAAGCCGATAACTTCAACTGGCAGCAAATGGCCGATGGGCGCGGCTGGGTGGCAATTGAGAAGACCGTGCCCGCTGAGACGCCCATTACCCTGACCACTCAAACGGTTGAGAACAGGGCGCTTTCGGCAGCGGCCAATACGATCAGCGTGCAAAGCTGGACGCTGCCGATCACGGCCACACAGCGCGGTGTTGGGTTGAGCGCGGGCGGCTGGGCACCCAACACGCAGCAGATCGAACTTGTCAAGCGCAACAGCATCGAGTTCGCGCTGATCTGCAACTACGAAGCAGGTCAGGCCGCTACGACGATTCAGCCCTTGCGGAATATCGGCGTCAAAACCTTCATCCTGCGATCCTGCACGCACGAAAAGCCGACCACACCACAGCGTTTTATTGATCTGACGATGCCGCTTCTCAAAGAATTCGCCGACGCGCTAGGCAGCGGATCGCAGTTATTAATCGCCATCGCCAACGAGCCTAACCTGACCATTGAGGGTTGGGGCAGCGCGTGGGCGGATGGGGCGGGCTTTGCGGCATGGTGGAACAGTGTCGCGGCGGCCTATCGATCTGCTTTTCCACAGGCCAAACTCGGTTTTCCGGCGCTGTCACCGGGCGGCGATGTGCCGGGCATTCGCCTGAACGAGAATAGTTTTCTGGCGGGCGCTATGGATGCGGTTAATCGTGCCGATTGGATCGGCGTGCATTATTACTGGGTCAACCCGGACGGTTCGGATATCAACCCGCCGTTGGATCGCTGGCAGCGTTGGTTTGGCAGCACGCGCCCGATCATCGGCACGGAAGTTGGCCCCGCCGATGCGACAACCGTCACCGCCGAGGCGGTACGGCGTGCCTACAGCGCATTTGGAGCGGTTAACATTCCGGCGTGCGCGTGGCTGCTATCTGGCGCGGGAGCGTGGCAGAACGCTGCCTGGGATTTGCATAACATCCTGCTCTGATCGCTTCGCACAACTGGCCGAATTATATATAATATATAAAACGAGCAGTGAGGATGTATGCCGAATGTAGACACCGTTGAGCAGACACAATATTTCATTGATCTGGAAAGGCGCTACGGCGCAAACAATTATCACCCGCTGGATGTGGTGATCCACGAGGCGCAGGGCGTTTGGGTAACAGATGTTGAGGGCAAACAATATCTGGATTGTCTGAGCGCCTACTCCGCCGTCAACCAGGGGCACGCTCACCCGGCCATTCGGCAGGCCATGATCGAGCAGCTACAAAATGTGACGCTCACATCGCGCGCCTTTCGCAATGATCAGTTGGGGCTTTTTTATAAAGAACTATGTGATCTGACGGGCTACGAAAAAGTGCTGCCGATGAACAGCGGCGCGGAAGCCGTCGAGAGCGCGATCAAACTGGCGCGCAAATGGGGCTACACAATCAAGGGCGTGCCTCGCAATCGGGCGCAGATTATCGTTTGTGACGGGAATTTTCATGGGCGCACGACAACTCTCATCAGTTTTAGCAGTGAAGCCGATTACCGGGATGGCTTTGGCCCCTTTACGCCCGGCTTCACGATGATCCCCTACGGCGATGCAGACGCACTCGAAGCGGCCATCACCCCGGACACCGTCGCCTTTATGCTAGAGCCGATTCAGGGCGAAGGTGGTGTGATCATGCCCCCAGCGGGTTATTTGCGGCGCGCTGCTGAGATTTGTAAACGCAATAATGTGCTGCTGCTCAACGATGAGATTCAAACCGGGCTTGGTCGCACCGGAAAGCTGTTCATGCAGGATTATGAAGACGTTCAGGCCGATGTGTTGATCCTCGGCAAGGCGCTATCGGGCGGCTTCTATCCGATCTCGGTGGTGCTGGCGAGTGCCGACGTGATGAACGTTCTGGAACCCGGTCAGCATGGCAGCACCTTCGGCGGCAATCCGCTGGCCTGTGCGGTAGGGCGCGCGGCGATTCGGGTGCTGATCGAAGAAAACATGATCGAGAACGCGGCGGCCATGGGCGAATACTTTCAGGATCAACTGGCTGAGATCAACAGTCCCTATATTAAAACAGTGCGCGGACGCGGACTGCTGATCGGAGTCGAGTTGAAGCCGGAAGCGGGTGGCGCGCGGCGTTTCTGCCAGCAATTACAGGAAATGGGCGTGCTGGCAAAAGAGACACACGTCAACACAATCCGGTTTGCGCCGCCGCTGATCATTCAGCAAGCCGAGATCGATTGGGCGCTGGAACGGATTCGTCCGGTGCTGCTTGGGCGATAATAGTTGATATGAGTTATCCACATAATGGTAAAACCAATCAAGAGTGGCACAAATTGAATGGAGCGAAACGCTCGACCCAATGAAAGTGAAACAAGGTCGAGTCGAGAAAAGCGGCAAAAGCGTGCCGTAATTCGGCAAGGGTCGGGAAGG
>JBBSEU010000063.1:0-22243 GCA_038239365.1 Aggregatilineales bacterium | reverse complement strand
TTGTTGCTGGCACACTGACCGCTGTGATCATCATTCCAGGTGGCGCGCTTATCATTTCCCTTCAGACACAGCGCCAACAATTGATCGTTGATATAGAACTTGAAATGATCACCATTGCCGACGATCCGTAAATCGTTGATATGGTTCAAGCCTGTCGCGGCAAACGGCGTGATCTGACGTGGACTGAGGTCTTCGGGTTTGCCGCCATTGACCACTCGAAAAATGCGGTAGGCACCGTCAGCACTCAGGCTGAACATATAGAAGTTTTTGATGTCCTGATAGTGAAACAGCACGCCCAATTCGTTTTGCGGATCGTCGCCGGAAAGCTGATGCGCTACCACGCGAATATCAAAATCGTTGAACACGAAGTTCAGGTCAGAGTACGTGCCCTGCTTGACGCTATCCACACTCAGGCGCATTTCACCGTCACTAATTTTAGCAGTGAGTGCGCTTGTATATTGAAACCAGTCGGGATCGTCCGAGTTGTCAAAAGCCGTTGCGTATAGCAGTTGACCGGAGATGGGGCGGGCTGGTTTTGCCAGTGCTTTCGCGGCCAACATACCCAGATTCGCCAGGGCCAGCAGGACGATCAGAATCAGCAATACGCCGAGCGCAGACACACGCCGCTTCTTCACGACGGCTGACCCGGTTGACTGATCGTGAACTCATTGAAGGTTACATTTAAGCCGCCGCTGCCCCCGCTTGAGGCGAAAATGCCAAAACTGCCCGTGCGGAAAGTCTTGAGCGTGATGCTTTGCAGCTTCTGATTGTTGACATAAATATCGAGTGTGCCCGCTGCACCCAATATCGCGTGGATCGTGACAGGTTGCGCTGCGTCCAGTATGGCCTGAGTCGGTTTAGCCAGATCGGCCAGCACGCCGAAATAATAATTGCCAATTCGTACCTGACCACCGCGCGTGACGGTTGCAACTAACATATCGCTGTCACTGCGATAGTTGACCACGATCCCGAACAGCGCATCGTTATCGCCCGTGACCCATGTGCCCTGCAACGTCATGTCAAACTGATCGGGCTTGAGATCAGTATCGGGCACTGACCAGAGCGCATAATTATCCGAATTGGTCTCGACGCGCAGCACCGTTGCATCGTAGCGAATCGACGCTTTGCCCAGATTGAACAACTTCCAGCGATCCGCATGTGTGCTGAAATCATCGTGGAACAGCACAACGGGCGGTGTAGGTGTTGGCGAGTCCTGCCGGGCGCGGATCGATCCCTGTACCGGGGCAATGAACACGATAGCGATCAATAAACCGATTAACAATACAAGAAAACGCAGCGATCTCATCGGACTTCCTCGTACTAGCAATCAGCGTTCAGCAGTCAGCTATCAGCCAGAAGAATGAGCGTTTTAGCTGAAAGCTAATTGCTGACTGCTGATTGCTAAAAACGCATTGTATCACAACTCGCGGCGCTCAGGAACGATAGCCAATCCGCTCCAGCGAACGCCATGCCTTTTCGCGCAATGTCCCCACCGGGGCGTTCTGATACACATACAGGTAGGCCGCCTGTGCGCTGTCCGAATCGCCTTGCTGTTCCATGACTTGACCAAAAGCGAAACGGGCGCGCAAATTGGACGGGTCAAGTGTTAAGGCACGCTCAAGTTCGGTGTGGGCATCCGCCGTTCGCCCCAACACCAACAAGACCTGACCGAAACTTGCCACGATCTCCGCGTCATTCGGGAAGGTTTGCGCGGCCTTTTGAGCCATCGCTAACCCATCTGTTTCGAGACGGTAGTTCTCGTCAAGGTAAAAGGCGATCACCATTTGCTGAAATCCAGCATCCTGGGGCGCTAGGCGCGCAACCAGATTGAACCATAACGTCGCATCGCTTAGTGAGCCGCGCTGCCGATAAACAGACGCGATCTCGGCGGCAATGGCTGGATTCGTCGGATCGCGGGCTTCGGCGCGCTGCAAGATCGCCAGTGCTGCATCCAGATCGCCCCTCAGCCGCCAATGTAAAGCCGCTGCGTAGTTGACGGTTGGATCATCGGGTACACGCGCACTTGCCTGCGCGATCAGCGGCCAGCCGTCTCGTCCCTGCTGATCCTGTGCCACGCCCAACAAGGCCATCACTACCGGACTGTTGTTATCAAGCGCCATTGCCCGGTTGAGCAAATATTCAGCAAACGCCCATTGCCCATCGGCCACAAGCTGCAAACCCAACTGTGTGATCTGCACCGATGCTGGATCGTTGGCGTGTGTGCTGATGATGCGGCTGGCCGTCAATGCGCGGTTATGTAGCGCGGAGTCGGCGGCGGCACGGCCTAGCAGACTGAGCGCCACGTTTGAGTCATTCGGAGCGGTTAACAGTGCCAGTTGATAAAGTGCCGTCGCATCGCTCGGATCAAGCGCCACGAGTCCAGTCAGCATAGCCGCCGCATCTGCCCAATCGCGCGTGGATAGATCGAATATGATGATTTGACGCAGCAACGCTATATCGCGCGCCGAACCATCCAGCAGTGTCCGCCGATAAACAATGGCCTGCGCTGGATCGGACTCGGCGATCAGATCGGCGTATTGGCGGCGGCGTTCGGCTGTCCAACCGTCCAAATCAATCAGGTGGCGCAGCAATGTAACTGCCTCTTCGGTCTGATGGGCGGCGATGCTGGTTTGTAACCAACGTTCCAAAACGGCTAAATCGTCGGGGTGTGCAGATAAGGCCGTCGGATAAGCGCCGCGCTGCACAGCCTCTAGCGGAATGGTCAGCGTGGGTTGTGAGGTACCAAACACGGCCAACAGGATCGCAAAGAGGATGAGACGAGGGAGCCAACGTTTCATTCAGCGGAAATAGTTGGGGTGGGCGGCAAGGGCGTAAGCGGCGGAATGGATGACGCATCAGGCGACTCATCAAAAAGGATGCGCCGCACAATCGCGCGCACATCGTTCAACTTGAAGGGTTTTACCAGATAAGTATCGACGCCTTGCAGTTTGCCCATCAGTCGATTGGCCGGATCGCCAAAAGCAGTGATCACGACAATCGCAGGCCGCCGTAACAATGTTTGCGTTTCGCGCATCGAATCGAGCAGCTTCCAACCAGTCATATCGGGCAGGCCAATATCGAGCATCACCAGATCGGGGCGAATATCGTTGTAAACCCGGAGCGCACTTGTCCCACGCACTTCATGGAAGGTCAGGACATTCATACCCTTGAGCGCCGCCTGAATGATCTCGCCCAATTCAATCGTATCCTCAACGATCAAAATGCGCGGGATATGCGTCAGCGTTGGCGCATTCGGATCGGTTTCGGAGCCATCCGCTGAGTGGTTTTCGATGTCATGGGAATTATGCGAATCGTCCGAATCGTGCATAAAGTGTTGTCTCGTGGACGCCAATCCTCAAAATCTAGATGTAATTATAACATGCTGCGTCCGGTGGGGCATTTTCGGTATAATGAGCGTCGGGAAATCGACGTGATGGCGGACAAATAGGTTTGGATATGGATTTTAGCCTCAGCGAAGAACACTTGATGGCGCAACGGATGGTTCGGGACTTCGCACAAAAAGAAGTCTACCCAACCATTAAGGAATGGGATCGCAAGCAGGAGATGAACCCGGCGGTGCTGCCGCGCATGGGCGAACTGGGTATCCTGGGGATCAATATCCCGGTACGTTACGGCGGCCAGGGCTTCGATTACGTGACGCTTGGCCTCGTCTGTGAGGAATTGGAGCGCGTTGATACTACATTGCGTGTTGCCATGTCGGTACATATGGGCTTGAACAGTATGGCCTTGCTTCAATGGGGCACCGAAGCGCAGAAGCAGCGATTTTTAGTGCCACAGGCGCGCGGCGAAAAGTACGCGGCGTTTTGCCTGACCGAGCCGGGCGCGGGCAGTGATGTGGTCAATATGGCAGCAACCGCGCGGCGCGAAGGTGATGTCTACATCCTGAACGGCGAAAAGATGTGGATCAGTCTGGCAACGAAGGCGCATCATTTTCTGGTCGTCGCCAAAACCGATTCGTCTGCCGAACATTCCGGCCTGAGCGCGTTTATCCTCACGCACGATATGAAAGGCCTGACGACGGGCGATATTCACGGCAAATTGGGGGTTCGTGCTGGCTCTACCGGATGGGTTGCCATGCAGGACGTGGAAGTACCTGTCGAAAACCGCCTGGGTGAAGAAGGCGACGGCTTTTATATTGCTATGAGTTGCCTCGATAACGGGCGCTACACAGTGGCATCGGGCGCAGTCGGTCTGATCCGGGCCTGCCTTGAAGACAGTATCAAGTACGCTCACAGCCGTTCCACCTTCGGCAAAGAGATCGCTAAACATCAGCTTATTCAGCAGAAGATCGCCTTCATGCAGCAGTGGTACGACGCCGGGCGATTGCTTTGTCTGCAAGCAGGCTGGATGAAAAACAAGGGTCTGCGAAACACGCGCGAAACGAGCATGGCAAAATGGTACGCCACTGATCACAGCGTACAGGCGGCACTCGAAGCGATTCAGATTCACGGCGCGTATGGCTTTAGCGATGAGTACGACGTGGAACGCTATCTGCGAAACAGCAAGGGCGCGACGATCTATGAAGGCACCAGCGAAATTCACCAGTTGATGCAGGCCGGTTATGCACTCGGCTTCCGCGATGATCGCCCGCTACGCTGTGAATTGCCCGCCTATGATGCCGATTTCTGGCAAGCTGAACCTGTCGGCGCGTAATGAATCGACTTTTTGATACGCTTCGTAGCTGGCTCGATAAACCGCGCCCGGCAGATCATGGTGCAGCACTGCCCGGCTTTGAACAGCGAATGGACGTGCTGCGCCTTCACGCTCAGCAGGCCGCCCGCTATGAGGACGATCTGTTGGCGTCGTTTCAGGATATCGAGGCGCAGCTTGCCGCGTTGAAAAACGAGATGGAGCAGGCGATTGCGGCAGGCGAAGATCGAAACGCGCTGGAATACGTTCGGCTGCTGGTACGGCTGCGGCCACAACGCGAATTGATTGATAACGAAATACGTGCCTTTCATGCAGTGGCCTTTGCGCTGATTATGAAGGTGAATGTACTGGTTGCCCATCTGGACGAGGCGCGCGCCTTTGCCCGCTCTTCGACACTGAATCCGGCGGCCACACAGTATCTTGACCAGATGCTTTCGCGTTTGACCCGGTACTTTGTGATGCTCGAACGAGTCTCAGCGGCGCGGCGGCGTGAACTCCCGGATCGGCTGGCCGCGCTGACGATCCAGGTGTTGGATAATCGCAAGCTGGATATGGAACTGGCGAATTATATCTTGCAGCGCCGCCGGGCACTGGACAGCGGCGCGCACGAGTATTTGACAGAGTAGGGCGGGGATCACCCATCCTGAAAATTGCCGCTCAACAAAACCTCGATCTGGTGATCGGTTACCTCTTGCGGCAAACGCCAGTACACACTGTTTTCGCGCGCCATGAACTTGCAATCCACCATGTCACGGCGCAGTGTGGCGTAATCCGGGTGGTGCTGTTTGATGATCTCGTTCAGTTCCTTTTCCGGGTAGCGCCGATCCCGCTCGAACTTTTCGGCCAGCCACTTGAGGATCACCAACTCCTTTTTGAAGCTCTGCGGAAGCTGCTTGATCGTTTCACCATCAATGAACGCGCGCCGCACACGGCTTTCCCAATCATCGCTGCCTGATTCATTCGAGAACGTGGCAACCTTTTCCGGCGTGAGCAGTTCCTTGTTGAGGCGCTGCAAAGCCGTCGCATCGAGGCGATAGTAGTGCGTCGTACCGTCCTGGCGCATCGTGACCAAGCCCAGTTCGACAAACTTGCCCAGGTGATGCGACACAGTTGGGTCTTTGAGGTTCATCAATTTAGCCAGTTCACTGACGCTGTATTCCTGCTCTGCCAGAAAACCCAGCAACCGGAGTCGGCTTTCGTGTGCCAACACTTTGAAGAAATTGAGCAGCCGGTGCATATCGGCTTGTTCCATTGGATACTTCCCTATATTTAGATATTCATCTAATTAGAAGTTTATCAAAATATAGTGACGTGTCAAGAGGGGTTTCTGAAAAAATGTGGATAAGGTCAGAAAATGTGCCAAGCAGCACAAAGATGTTAGAATGTGAGGCAATTGATTTATTATGGACGCCGCCACTCATTTTTGGCGGTGGATAGAGGATTGTCCAGCATGTCGAACCTTCAGCGGGGCGCGCTGCCCCCTGACATCAGCGGGCGTTTACACGAAGCAGCACAAGGAGCCGATGCCGCTCTGAGCCGCCGCGCCCAGATCATTTTGAGCTATCACGAAGGCCGTTCCCTGACCGAAATTGCGCGCGAATTTGGGCTAACGGTCAGCGGTGCAAAATATTGGATCAAGCAGTTTGAGGAGCGCGGACTCCGTATTTTCGGTGAAGTCGAGCAAGCCAACGTGACGGTTGAACCTGAACCGGAAGTTGCGCTCCCAATGCCTGAACCAGAGCCGCAATCAGAACCCATTGCTGAAACGCCCAAAGCGCGGCGCGGCAGACCGCCTAAAGCGGCCCGTCCGGCTGAACCTGAACCGGAAGTTGCACCACCAATTCCTGAACCAGAACCGCAACCCGAACCCGTGCCCGAACCCATTGCTGAACCGCCCAAAGCGCGGCGCGGGCGGCCCCCTAAAGTAGCGCGTCCGGCTGAACCCGAACCGGAAATTGTGCCACCGACTCCCGAACCTGAGCCAGAACCCGTTGCGGAGCCGCCTAAGTCGCGGCGCGGGCGCAAACCAAACGCGGCAGCGACTCCGGTGGTTGAACCGACGATGATCGTGGCCGAACCGGAAGTGGCCGAACCAGAGCCAGAGCTACCGCCCCGCGAACCGATTACCAGCGTGACCGGGCTGGTCAATCATTACCACGTCGATCTGAAACACGCCCGGTACGTGACAGAGCAGGCGTTCATCCTGTTCGATGCGACAGCAGAAGTTCACCGTTTGCCCGATAAATCGCGGGCACTGCTCGAAGCGGGCGCGCTGCTGCATAATGTGGCCTACGATGTCGATCCCGATGAACACCATCTGCGCGGGCGAGATATTATCCTGGAGACGCCGCTCAAGGGCTTCACCGATGATGAACGGCGCATGATCGCGCTGCTGGCCGCTTTCCATCGCAAGAAAGTACACCCGGAACGTGAAGCGGCATTTATCGCACTGCCTACCGAACTGCGCCGTGATGTGCTATCGCTGGCCGCGATTTTGCGATTGGCGGATGGCTGCGACAATTCGCTGACGCAGACGACGACAGTCAGTGAAGTGCAGATCGCGCCGGGTGAACTGGTGATCTGGCTGGACGGCGAAAATGCCGAAGTCAATGCCGAACGAATCCGCAAAAAGTCCGATCTGTGGGAAAAGCAGTTCGATCAGCGGGTGCTTGTTGAAATTGTTGACAATAGTGAACCAGTGCGCCCGCCCGCGTCGCATGTGATGACCGCGCCGCCGATTATGCGTGATCACATGCCCGATCTGGTCATGACGCTTGACCCGGCCATGAGTGGCCTTCGTGCGCTGCGGAAGCTGGCAATGCACTACACGGATCGGTTGGATCGGTTGGCTGTACAGGTTCGTGGCGGCGACGATCATCGGCTGCCCGCGCTGGAACGTGAGATTGAGCGTTTGGCGGGTTTGCTATCACTGTCGCAGACGGAACGCTTCGCAGACGATCTGCGCTGGCTGGCTGAGCGGACACAGGCGGCATTAGTCGCTTTCACACTGCATGATCGGGCAGTATCGCTGGCTGATGATGCCGACGATCCGAATGCGCCGATCATCGCCGGACAGCTTGGCCGTTGGTATCACCAGGCACAAACGGCGCTGAAAAGACTCGACTTTGAACGCTACGACACGCTGATCGATGCCCTGCGCCGCGAACTGGTTTCTGAACCCAACGATGATGGCACGCTCAACAGCGCCTTGATTAACACGCTTGTCGGGCCAACGGTGTGGAGACAGCTAACCGAACTGCGCGACGTGATGGAGCGCGGCGAATCGGTGACGGATGCGCTCCAGGCGGTGCGCCGCTTGCAGGATTATCTGCTCTACTTCCGTAGTTTGTTGGGACCAGAAGCGATCCAGGCGCTGGATATGCTCACGCCGTTTGAGAGCTATCTTGCTGCGATTCATATGGTGCAGTCGATTTTGGCGCTGGTTGAACCGTTGGAGCAGCCGAATCGTCATCAGGCGAGTGCTTCCGAGGCGGAAGAAATCATTCGCAATTTGCAAATGGAGATGCTCAATACGCTGGCGGATGGTTTGCCCGGCGCGTGGGCTTCGGTGAATAGTCAGGTGTTCCGGCGGGCGCTGGCATTGGCGCTGGCAACACCGTGAGTGCTGCCCTCACCCTAAATCCCTTTACCTCAGGGAGAGGGACTTTCAGACCAGAAGGATAAGGAATTAGACGCATGGAGACAACGTGACTCAACAACAACCTTCCGAGTGGGTGATCATGTCCGAAGGTGCCAAGCGGCGCATTCTGGCTGATGGCGATAAATTGATGCTTCTACAGGTGATGTTTGAGAGCGGCGCAAAAGTGGGGCTGCATCAGCACGTTCACGAGCAGGTGACATACATCGTCAGCGGGCGTGTGCAGTTCACCATTGGCGATGAAGTGCGCGAAGTGGGCGCAGGCGAAAGCGTCCTGCTGCTCTCGAATGTGCCGCACGCGGTTACGGCGCTGGAACCGACGGTGCTGACTGATTCGTTCAGCCCGCCGCGTGAAGACTTCCGCGCGAAATGAGCGATCTGCCCTACAGCGTTGATGAGATCATGGCGGTATGTGTCGCGCGCCAGATCAAAGACGGTGAAATCGTCGCGCAAGGGATTGCAACCCCGCTGGTCGTGGCGGGTTACATCCTGGCAAAGTGTACGCACGCGCCGAATATCCGTTTTGCCAGCGCGATTGGGCAGGGAATCGTTGAGGCGTGGTCGCCGCTGGGTGTGGCGCGCATCGAGGAGCTTTGGCTTGGCAAGGCGTTGATGAGCGTCGGTTTTGTGACGGCAGCGGCGGATGTTTTGCCGCGCTTGCACCCGCGCGAATTTTTCCGCCCAGCACAAGTTGATCCGTTCGGCAACTTCAATAATGTGGCGCTTGGCAAGGATTATCAGCATCCGCGAATGCGTTTACCGGGCGTTGGCGGAATCCCGGATGTGACGACCAGCAGCGATACGGTTTACCTGTATGTGCCACGTCACAGCCGGGTAACATTCGTGGAGAAGTGCGACTTCGTGAGCGGACTCGGTCATGTAGCGGGGCGTGTGGCTGGTAGTGGGCCGCGCTACCTGATCAGCGATCTGGGTCAATTCGACTGGGATGGCGGGCGAATGCGGCTAACCAGTTACCACGCCGATACGACACTGGAACGGATTCGCGCCAAAACGGGTTTCGAGTTGTGCATCGCACCGGATGTTCAAACGACTGTTCCGCCAACAGCCGAAGAATTGCGGCTGCTTCGGGAGGATATTGATCCGTTGGGCGTGCGGAAACTCGAAACGCTGGGCGGATCGGCGCGGCGCGATTTATTGAGAGATATATTGAGCAAAGAGGGCGTGTTGTAGCGCCAAATTTTCAGGCGAAAACCTGATAGCAAACATATTACTTGGGTCTGGAGAGGCTCGAACTCTCAACCTTGCACTTAAAAGGCGCCTGCTCTGCCAGTTGAGCTACAGACCCGAACGATGGAAATGATAGCACACAGCGCGCTTGCTGCCAAGACCGAACCTGTAGAGGAGCGGCGAACTTCGAGAGATCGCAAATAAGACCTGGATGAGCCACTGTTGACCACTCAATCTACATTCGCTATGCTTTCCGCGCAATCAATACGAAATAACCCACGATCTCATAGCTAATTCAGGAGTCCTCGATGCTCGATCCGCGTGTCGAAAAGCTGGCAGAAACCATCGTCAAGTATTCAAGCGCCGTTCAACCCGGTGATAAAGTTTTCCTATGGGGTGATATTGCTGGCTTGCCGCTGCTGCGACAGGTCTATCAACAATGTGTTTTGGCGGGCGGCCATGTGTTGATGAATATCACTGATGATACCAGCACTGATTTTTTACTCCGAAATGGTAATACTGATCAGCTTGAGTGGCTTTCACCGCTGGAACACTGGCGTGCCGAAGAGTCGGACGTGTCGATCCTGGTTCGCGCCACGAATAATACCCGCCGCAGTACGAGTATCGATCCGGGACGCAGCGCACAGTATGCTAAAGCGCGTCGTCCGCTAAACCGTAAACGCGCCGAACGTACCGCCGCCAATGCTCATCGCTGGACGCTGACGCAGTTCCCGACAGAAGCCTATGCTCAGGAAGCAGATATGGCGTTGGAGGAATTCGAGGACTTTGTCTATCACGCGACATTTGCGGATCAGCCCGATCCGATTCAGTGCTGGCATGATCTACGTGATAGCCAACAAAAATATGTCGATTGGCTCAAAGGCCGTAAGCAAGTCGTGGCACGCGGCCCGAATATTGAGATGACGTTGAGCATCGACGGGCGCACTTTCATCAATTCGGAAGGCACCCACAACATGCCCAGCGGCGAAATCTTTACTGGCCCGGTTGAAAATTCTGTAGAGGGCTGGGTACGTTTCACCTATCCGGCGATTCGGGATGGCCGTCAGGTAGAAGGCGTCGAACTGAAATTTGAGGCAGGCAAGGTTGTCAAGGCGACTGCCCGCAAAAATCAGGACTATCTGTTGACGCAAATCGACTCGGACGAAGGCGCGCGCTATCTGGGCGAATTTGCCGTTGGCACAAACTACGGAATCAATCGCTTTACGGGCAATATCCTGTTCGATGAAAAAATCGGCGGCACACTGCACATGGCACTCGGCAGCGGCTACCCGGAAACGGGCAGCAAAAACGAAAGCGCGATTCACTGGGATATGATCTGCGATATGCGGACGGACAGTGAAATCACGGTAGACGGCGACTTGCTATACAAAGACGGCCAATTTGTGATCTAGGATCATCTCGTCAGATCGTTTGTTTTTTCCAACAAAATCTCTAAGATTAGCCATGTGTAACGACGTAGAGATCACGCGAGGGAGAAAAACCGATGGCGATCATTACCCCTTATGACGGCAAAATCGCGGTCTGGCTGGTACATGGCGACGACGTGGGCGAAGCGACAATCGACGAACTGGCGCAAACCCTGCAAACCTATGCACCTGCCGTCAATGCGGTCTGGGTTAAGACGAGCGATGGCGCGGACTGGATGTCCAAGTACGATAGCAAAAAGTCGATGGCAATTGATGGGCCTGCAGCCATTGATCGCTGGGTGAACACGCTGCAAAAATATGGGTTGGAGTTTCATGCCTGGTGTGTACCACGCGGCATCAACCCCGACGCTGAAGCCAGTTTGATCGTTCAAGCGTGCCAGCGCCCCGGCGTGCGTTCGATGATCCTGGACGTTGAACCCTATCAGGGTTTCTGGACAGGTGGTAAGGCGGGCGTGCGTCCATATATGCTCAAGATTCGGAGCGCAGTACCCGGTTCGTTCCACATCGGCATGAGCGTCGATTCACGCAAGGCGCACTATGACGAAATTTTCCCGGTAGAATGGTTTCCATTTGTGAATAGCATTCACCCACAGGTATATTGGGCGGACTTTAGCAATACGCCGCAAAAGGCACTGGCGGATGCTTACGACGCCTGGGGACAGTATGGCCGCCCGGTGATCCCGGCACTTTCCGCGTTCAACACCGATCCGGCGCTGATGGATACCGCGCGCACGATGGCAACTGGCACCTACAAAGCAGTCGGTGTGAGCTGGTGGGCGTTCGGTCACATCGACGCTCCACATTTCGTTCCGGTCAACAAGACGGTAGAGAACAAGCTGATTCCGGCACCGCCGGGCGCAAATGGGACGCCCGTTCAATCCGGCACGCCGATCATTGTGACTGTCGGATCGCCTCAATATCAGGATGGCATTTACGATCCAGCCCACGCCAGTTTTGGCACTTATCAGGGGCCAAACGGGATCGGCAAGTATCGCCCGACTGATCAGGGTGTCGCCAACGTTTATGCCTCGTGGGATCCGCAGATTAAGACGGCGGGTTGGTATAAGATCGAAGCCTACGTTCCGAATCAACATGCTAATGCAGGGAATGCACGCTACAAAATTCACGGCATCAAGGATCGCCCCGATGATTATCTGATCAGCGCGGCACAATCGAGCGTTGGTAATGGCTGGATGAATTTGGGCACGTTTCAAATTGATCCGACACGCAGCCAACCCGGACTAGTGTTCCTGAACGATTGGACGTTCGAGACTGGCCGCGAAATCGCCTTCGATGCGATCCGTTGGACACCAGTTAGCGTCATGCCACCCGGCACACGCGTGCTAATTGATATGCCGTATCGCTCACAGGAAGATGCCGATTCGCGTCGCTATCGTAACGATTGCGGACCGGCTTGCGTCGCCATGTACATCGACTATGTACGCAAGGTAAAAGGACAGCCTGCTCAACCAGTTTCAATTGATACGCTTTCGGCGCAAACCACCCTCGCAACGAATGATAATGGCCTGTACACCCGCGATCTTCCGCCGTTGGCCGCGAAATATGGCGTCACCCTGCAACTGAGCAACACAATCACGATTGACACGATCATCTCTGAGATCAATGCCAAACGCCCGCCGCTGCTGCTGATCGCCTATGGCCCGCTGACCGGGCGGGAGAATCAAGGGGATCGAGGCGGTCACTTCCTGATCGTGACAGGCTACGATACAAACAACTTCTACGTCAATGATCCTGATTGGTGGAACAACGGCACTATCTCGCGCGATCAGGGCAAGAACTGGCAAATCCCTATCACGCAAATGAAACAGGCAATTGCACAGTCCGAAGCACCGAACCAGGGCTTGCTGCTGGTTTTGTAACTTGAATTGCCCGGCGTTTTTGACACCGGGCGATGCTTACTCTTGAATCACATTGAACAACTCCAACAGGCAAAAATATGGTCGGCAAAACCCTCATTATTTTGAATCCACACGCGGGCAGTGGCAGAGCAGGTAGGTTATGGACACGCATCGAGCCGCTGCTCTGGAAAGAAATCGGTGAACTGGTCATCGCTGTGACCCAAAAACCCGAAGAAGTGGCAGCGCATCTTGAACAAGCCCGCGCTGCCGGATTGATGCGCGTTATTGCCATCGGCGGCGACGGCACGAATTACGCGCTGATCAACGAATTGATGCGGCTTAATCGTCAAGACCCCGATGCACCGCGTATGACTTTTGGCTGTTTGCCGATTGGCACGGGACACGATTGGGCACGCACGCTTGGTATCCCGGCGCGGCCAGCCGATGCGGTGCGCTGGATCGCAGGCGCGCATCCGGCCCCGCTCGATGTCGGATCGCTGCACTTCACTCAAAACGGTAAAGCCGTTGAGCGCAATTTTTTGAACATTGCTTCGGGCGGAATCAGCAGTGAGATCAGTGAGCGAGTCAATCGCCAGTCACGTCGTTATCCCTGGACATTTCTGGCGGCAAGTGTGCAGGCGTTGTTGACCAGTCAGCCTACACAGTTGCGCGTTCGGCTTGACGGCCAGCCCTGGTATGATGGCAGTGCGTATATCGTGGCCGTTGCCAATGGGCGCTCGTTCGGGCATGGTATGAAGGTTGCCCCAGATGCCCGCATCAACGATGGCAAATTTGATGTCGTGCTGGTTGAAGGAATGTCGCGCGCCCGGATCATCGGTGCATTGAACACGGTCTACAGCGGCACACACGTTAAACGCTCCGATGTGCATGTGGCGCGCGCGCAAACCGTCGAGATCGAGTCAGCAGGTAAACTTGGTCTGGAACTGGATGGCGAACCGACTTCGGGCGAAGGGATCCGTTTTGATATTTTGCCGGGCGCGTTGAACACACTTGTGCATCAGCTAACAGGTGAGATCGCGCCTACCTGACGTGAGCCAGCCCGCGTAAAATGTGCGGTAGACTGTTCACAACGCTCAGTACACGAGTTCCCTGACAGGTGAGGAGTCGAGCCTTGTCCACCTTAACCACGCGCCGATGGATACCTTTCCGCTTCCTGATTGCCATTGCACTGCTGCTACCATTGTTCGTCGCTCAAACATCAGCCCGCGCCGACGATCAATGTTTGACGGCAGGTGCTGATGGATGCAGCTTTGGCCTGCCAACCTTCCAATATCAACTGCTGCTAAACGACATGCTGGCGCATCCAACGCCCAACGTGCGCCCGCTGCAAGTTGATAATAATGAACTGAGCAAATTTGCTTTCTACAAACTGGTTGGCGGCGCGACGCCATTATTCGATGCGCCGAACGGCAATCAAATTGATACGATGGATGCCGGATTCAACTATGTGACGATCATTTCCCGGCAGGGCGATTTCGCGCAAGTTTTCCCCGGCAAGTGGGCACGCAATAGCAATCTGGCGGTAGCGCGTGCTTCGGATTATTCGGGCGTGTTGATCGATGAGGCATTGGCTTACCCGATGGCCTGGGTACTGCTGCCCACCAAACCGAGCGCCATTCCAGGCACTGATCCCGACAAAGGCACGCCGCTCATCCCCCGTTACACACGCGTGAATATCTTCGCCACAAAACAGGTCGGCAACTGGGAATGGTATCTGGTTGGGCCGGGGCAATGGTTGGAGCAGCGCCGCATCGCCCAGATTTTGCACACACCCAAACCCGCCGAAGTCAAAGGGCGTTGGGTAGCCGTCGATCTGTATGAGCAAGTGCTGGTTGCCTATGAAGATGATCGGATGGTTTACGCCACGCTGATTTCAAGCGGCCTGCAAAAGTGGGCGACGAACGAAGGCTTGTTCCACATCTGGGCGCGTCCCAAGCTGACCGAGATGAGCGGCGCTATGGGTCGCCCCGATTTCTATTCGTTGCAAGCCGTTCCCTATGTGATGTACTTCGATCACGACATCAGTCTGCACGGAACCTACTGGCACGATGGCTTTGGCTACCGTCATAGTCACGGCTGCGTCAATATGAGCATCACTGACGCACGCTGGATGTACGATTGGACATCAGGCTTCTACGCCGATACGTGGGTTGACGTGTGGAGCAGCCGTCAATATGGTACTTAGTGACAGGCGCTGGTGATACATGGCGAATATCGTCAGGTTGGCCGAGGCTCAGAACAAACCGACGATATTTCCATCCTCATCAATATCTACTTTTTCGGCGGCGGGATGCTCAGAAAGCCCAGGCATTGTTCGCATATCGCCGCACAATGGATAGATGAAGCCCGCGCCAACGCTTGCCCGCACTTCCCGAATCGGCAGTGTGAAACCTGTCGGAGCGCCCTTGAGCATCGGATCGTGGCTCAGACTCAGATGCGTCTTTGCCATGCAGATCGGCAAGCTGCCAAAACCGTTGGTCTCATAATCGCGGATTTGGCGCTCTGCCACCGGATCATAGGCCACATCCGCCGCGCCGTAGATTTCCTTCGCAATCGTCTCGATCTTGACCTTGATCGGCTGATCGAGATCGTACAAAAAGCGGAACTCGTTCGGCTTGTCCGCTGCCGAAACGACCATTTCGGCCAGTTCTTCTGCGCCGCGCCCGCCCTGTGCAAAGTGTCGCGCCACTGACGCGCCCGACGCGCCCGCTTCTACCGCAATCCGTTTGATCGTCTCGATTTCTTCGGGATGATCGCCTTCAAAGACGTTGATCGCCACTACCGGGGTCACGCCATGCCGCCGCACATTCTGAATATGCTTGATCAGATTCGCCGCGCCAAGTTCCACGTCATGCACATTCAGTTCAAGCATTTCCGGCGGCAATGCCTTGCCCGCCACAACTCGGTAATGTCCGCTGTGCGATTTGAGCGCGCGAACCGTCGCCACCAGCACCGCCGCATCGGGGCGTAAACCGCTGTAACGACATTTGATGTTGAAGAACTTTTCAGCGCCAATATCCGCGCCAAAGCCCGACTCAGTGACCACATATTCGCCGCACTTGACCGCGATCAGATCGGCCAGAATGCTGCTGTTGCCATGCGCGATATTCGCAAACGGCCCGGCGTGAACAATCGCGGGTGTATTTTCGAGCGTTTGCAGCAAATTAGGTCGCAGTGCATCCTTCATCAGGACGGCCATTGCGCCCGCCGCGCCAATATCTTCGGCGGTCACCGGGCGGCGATCCTGTGTCAGGCCGATCACGATCCGGCCAAAGCGTTCGCGCATATCGGCCAATGAAGTGGTCAGGGCTAAAATCGCCATAACTTCACTGGCAACCGCAATATCGAAGCCCGTTTCGCGCAAGACGCCGCCTTCGGTCTTGCCGCCCAATCCCACCACGATCTGACGTAGCGCCCGATCATTCACGTCCAGGACGCGCTTCCAGGTGATGCTGTCCGGGTCAATACCGAGCGGATTGCCGCGCATTAGCTTGTTATCGATCATCGCGGCCAGCAAATTGTTTGCGGCACTGACCGCATGAATATCGCCGGTCAGATGCAGGTTGAAGGTTTCCATCGGCACAACTTGCGAATAACCACCACCCGCCGCGCCGCCTTTAATACCGAACGTCGGCCCCTGCGATGGCTGCCGCATGGTGATGATCGCGCGCTTGCCGATATGGTTAAGCGCCTGCCCAAGTCCAACGGTTGTCGTCGATTTGCCTTCTCCAAGCGGTGTCGGCGTAATCGCGGTCACGTCGATGTAGCGCGCGGTAGGCCGATCTTTGAGCTTTTCGAGAACGTCCAGCCGCAGCTTGGCGACATAGGGACTGCCGTACAAATCCAGATCGTCGGGCGTTAACCCCATTTGCTCAGCGACAGCGTGAATGTGGTCTAGTTTGGCACTTTGCGCGATAGCGAGATCAGAAAGCATAAGTATCAATCTTTCTCAAAGCGGATGATAAGCCAGTGTCGAGCCAACCCATGTTTTGTCTTTGTTGAAACGCACACCCATCATTTTACCCTTGCTCAGCCGAACCAGGTTACAGACAGGCCGAATCGCTTCACCGGGCGGCCACACGAATAGCATTCGCACTTCGGCGCGGGAATCGCCATCGGGCGTTTCGACCAGCGGCGCGTACTCGACTTTGCGCTGCAAGATATAGTTGTCTTTATCAATCAACGAATCGAGCAGTCCCGCTGTCACATCCAGTTCGACGCCCATCCCGGAGAACTGAAACAGTGGTTTGAGGACATAATTTTCCAGGTCGGGCGGATACTGCACAAGCTGATCGACAAAGTGGCACTCCGGCACATACTCGTTGGTGAGCAGCGGCAGCGAATACTTGCTGATTTTGTAGTACCAGTTTGGATGACCAACCCAGTACACGTCCAGCGGTTTGGTTAGCCATTCGGGTTCCGCGATTTCACGCAGCTTTGGATCGTCACGAATCAAACGGCTGTAAATTCGGTCAATCGGGATTTCGCGGCCATTAAGTGGGTAAAAGAGTTTATCGCCGCGCTGAATGATCGAGGTCAGGCTGACCGAACGGACACCGAGCATCGCTTCCGTACAGGCGAAATCAACGCGCGTCTTTTGCTTCTCCGGCTCAATCTCCAGCAGGATCACATTTTCGGGATTACTCTCCGCGATGAGCGTTCGCCGCAAAAGATCACGATAGGCCTTCCCATCCAAGCCGTCGAAGTAAAACGTGAACTCCGACGGTATTTCGAAGTATTGGCGAATTTTGTCATCCAGATACGACTGAAAACAATACAGCGATGGAAAGCCCTGCAACTCGATCAGGCGCGGCGTGTAACCGCCCTGTCCATCCGGGCAGATCGCAAAATCGATCTACAAAAAGGTGGTGTGCGCGTCTTCATTCGGCACCGACCAACCTGCCGGAACGGCATTCTGGGTCAGAAGTTTATATCGTTCACTGTTTAATTCCGCGATGATCTGATTCGATGCGTTGAGCAGTTCGTCGGTCATTACACGAGACAGGAACAGCGGCGTCTCCGAAATTTTGAAGTCGGCTGGATAGAGCAGCGACGTGTTGATGTCGTGAACCATTGCGTCGTAGCTTGCCGGGCTGAACGCGGCATTGAACTTTCGGCGTACTTCCGGGATCATGGCGAAAAACTGGCAGAACTGTTGTAATAGTCGCCTGTAACCCGCCGCACGTTCTGACCGTCGGCATCCATCACATAAATTTGGTAGTCCTTAGTCAGGTTCACTGCGGTACTGCTATCGCGTGTTGAAGTGAACACCATATATTTTCCGTCGGGCGAGTAGTTCGATGCTGCTTCAAAGGCTTTGCTGAACGTCAGTTGGCGTGGGTCATTGCCATCCGCATTCATCACAAAAATTTGGAAGTTTCCAGTGCGGTCAGACGAAAAGGTGATGAATTTCCCGTCGGGCGAATACTTGGGCAATCCATTATAGGCTGTATCGGATGTGAGTGGCCGCACATTCTTTCCATCCACGTCCATCGCGTAAATCTGATTGTGGCCTGTCCGAGCCGAGGCAAAAATAATCGTTTTGCCGTCGGGTGACCAGGCAGGCGTCGCATCTTCAACATCATTCGCACTTAACCGACGTTCGTTTGAACCATCCAGATTGATCACGTAAATACCGGCTTTTGGATTATTTCGCTTTGCCCAGAAAACGATTTGTTTGCCATCCGGCGACCACTGCGGGTGTGAGCCATCGACGCCCGCTTTAGTGACGCGACGCTGATTCGTGCCGTCAGGACTTATCACGTATATCTGGTTCATCGTACCCGACTGCGCGGACATATAAGCGATCCATTTGCCATCGGGCGACCAGGCGGGTTCAGCATTCCCGCCCTTACCTTTTGTCACCTGCCGAATATCAGTACCATCCACTTTCATGGTATAGATGTTCACATTGCCATCACGATTGTTTTGATAAACGATACGTCCCAATCCTGTCGGCTGTATCGTTGGCGTCAGACTTGGCAGTGGGGTTTGGGTGGGTGTATTCGTCACGGCTGTAGTCGGCGTCAGTGTTGCGCTGGCTGTGGCTGTCGGGCTATCGGTTGGTGTTTTGGTATAGGCTGCAATAATTAACGCTGTTTGAGTAGCCGCCAGTGCTTGAAGCGTTCGCTCCACATCAAGGGTGGCCGTCGGCAATTTAGTAGGCGTATAGGTTGCGGATGGGCGTGGGCTTTGCGTTAACGTTGCAGAAGGTGCTGTTGTTGCGGAAGGCACTGGTGTTGCAGTGAAAATACTGGTGCTTGTCTCAGTTGGCAGAAGTGTTTGAGTCGCCGTGTTGGGTAGCGTTGATGTAAGCGTCGGCGGCTGCGCGGTAGTGGCGATAGCCAGCGGTGCTAATGTCGCAGCGACTGTTGTTGATATGACCGTTGCCGCCGTATTGGAAGGTACTACAGGAGTCGCGGACAGTGTTGCAGCCGTTGTCTGGGTGCTGGTCAAGGTTGCTACAGTTGTTTGGGTACTGGTGGGAGTGGCTTGAGTTGGTTGGATGACCACTCCCTGAGCAGTGCTGCTCGGCACGATGACCGCTACTGTTGGAGTCACGTTACTGGCATTAGACGAACGGTTGCTCAGCAGAAATGCCCCCGCCGCCACCAACACGAACAGTACAACAGCCGCGATACCAATGGGCAGCCAGGGTGTGCGCCGAGTATCAGCAGGTGGCGGTTGGGTTACTAGTGGCGTCCCTTTCGGGGCTGCTCCCGGCGAACTTTTGATGATGAGCGGTTCGGTCTGGTCGGAAAGCGATGGCGCTGCAATCGGGCGCTCCGGGGAACGCCCACTCATCGCACTCTCGAAAGCGGCGGTCATCTGTGCTGCCGTCGTGAATCGATCATCGGGCGATTTTGCAACTGCTTTGGCGATCACGTCGCTAAAGGCGGTGGGCAAATCCGGCCTGGATAAATTGAGCGTCGGTGGTGATTCATAAAAATGTTTGTGCATCAGGGCAAACGGAGTATCGGCCACATAGGGCGGTGTGCCAGTGAGCATCTCGTAGCACATGATGCCCAGCGCATAAATATCCGCGCGCCCGTCAATGGTCTGCCCCTGCCATTGTTCGGGTGCCATGTACGCGGGCGTGCCCATCGCAATACCGCTTTGCGTCAAATTGGCTTCGCTGAGCAGTTTTGCGATACCAAAATCCGTCAGAAAAGCGTTGCCTTGCTCATCCAGCAGCACGTTTTGGGGCTTCATATCCCGGTGGATGATCGTTCGGCTGTGGGCATAATCCAATGCCGAACCGATTTGTTGAAGAACGCGCAGCACTTCCAGCACAGTAAGGGGGCGCTGGCGGATCAGATTCGCTAAACTGCCGCCCGTCAGGAGTTCCATGACCAGATAAACGCGCCCTGACTCCTGACCGTAATCGAAAATTTTGAGGATATGCGGGTGACTTAACGAGGCCACGGCCTGCGCTTCACGCTCAAAGCGCGTCAAAAACATGGCGCTTTCCGGGGTGTCGGTCAGGTCGGCTTTGATAACTTTTACGGCCACATCGCGCTTGATGGACGTTTGGCGGGCGCGATAAACGTAGGCCATGCCGCCCGCTCCCAACAGAGAAACGATCTCATATTGCCCAAGTCGCTGACCAATCAAACTTGACATAAGCACTCACACACTGCTAAAGATGGTGTGATCATACAGGTTTTTCACCAAAAAGCATATTGACGCCGGGCTAAGCGTTTAAGCTGGTGTTACATCGCCGCATCAATCGCGGTGAACGACAGCGGCGGCAGCACAATTGTCGCAGTTTTATCGCTGAGCGTTGGTACGGCAATTTGCCTGGCGATAACCTGATTCGGATTCTCGAACGTGTTGAACGCTTTTGGGTCAGTCCCGGCCAATTGGTAGACAGCAGCCAATGACTGCGGCGCGCGATCCGTCCAACGCAGATCGACGATCAGGCTTTCGGTCTGGCTGCGATTCACAATGAATACTGCACTGCGATTACTGACTTCGTCAAAGGATGCGCTTACGTCAAGCTGCGGTACATCGCCAAACAATGTTGTTTCGTAGGGCGGTGCTTTCATGTAAACGTCGAGTGCTGCCCCGGTTGCCAATCGACTGAACAGCATGAACGGGTAATAAATCGACTGTTTCAGGATGGCTTTATGCGTCGTCATAATCGGCGCGATCACGTTGACGATCTGAGCCAGACAGGCGATCTTCAACACATCGGATTTACGCAAGAAAACGTTCATCCACTGGGCAACCACCAGCGCATCCTCCAGGTTGTAGGTTTCCTCAAGCAGATGCGGTGCTTCCTGCCAGTTGCCGTGAACATGCTGCCCGGAACGCGCTCGATACCAGACATTCCACTCGTCCCATGACAAATAAACGTCGTGCTTGGAGCGTCGTTTGGCTTTCACATAGCGCAAAACGCCCGTCAGCGTATCAATGAACGACTCAAGTTCCACCGCCAGTGCCAGATAGCTATCGGTATCTTCGGTTTTGTTGCTGGCATAGTAGTGCAGCGAATGGTAATCAACCTGATCCCACGCCCATTCAAGCGCCACCCGATCCCATTCTGGGAAAGTGGGCATGATAATTGACGACGAACCGCACAGGATCAACTTGATCGATGGGTCATGCCAGCGCATCATTTTGGCGGCTTCGCGCGCTTTGCTGCCATACTCGGAGGCTTCCAGGTGGCCGATCTGCCAGGGGCCGTCCATTTCGTTACCCAGGCACCAGTACTTCACATTATGTGGCTCACGAAACCCGTGTGCCGCGCGCATATCGGCGAACTGAGTGCCAACCGGGGCATTACAGTATTCAACCAGGTCTGCCGCATCCTGAATCGAACCCGTGCCCATGCTGACGGCCATCATCGGCTCGGTGTTGATTGACTTGCAGAAGTCGATAAATTCATTCGTCCCAAATTGGTTGGTCTCAATCGAGTGCCAGGCCAGATCACGGCGGCGCGGACGCTGATCACGCGGCCCCACGCCATCCTGCCAGCGATAGCCACTTAGAAAATTGCCACCGGGGTAGCGGATCGAACGAAAATTCAGTTCGCGCAGCGCCGCTAATACGTCTGTGCGAAGACCGCGTGCATCGGCATGTGGCGAAACCGGATCGTAAATGCCTTCATAAATAGAACGCCCCATATGCTCGGCAAAGCCACTGAACAATAACGGTGATAGAGGGCTGATGATTCGGTTGGTATCCAGGTAGATCGTTGCTTTGGCTGTAGTTGATGATGTTGTTGGCATGATTCTCTTATTTGATGGGAGTCATTCCCAGGACAAAGTTATGGGGATGTTGGCGTGCGATTGGTTCTCGAAGGGGCGCTATCCGCTTCCGTAGTTTCACTGCTCAAACCCATTGCGATGCTAATTTGAGAGGCACATAAGCGCAGTTCCTGAACGATGGTGTCC
>JBBSEU010000062.1:0-22273 GCA_038239365.1 Aggregatilineales bacterium | reverse complement strand
GGCCTCACACTCGACTGGGGCGACATTGGTTCGCTGGCCGTTGCGCCGGAGTCGAAGGTGAAGGATCAGGTTGGCTCGATCATTCTCCCTGGCTCCAAGAAGATTCTGGATCGCAAAACGGGTAAGCTGGTCGATTGCGATGCCAAGTTGTGCCCCTACGCCATTGATGGCGTGAACCATGCACCGTTCGCCTCATTCGGTGGCTGGGCGGGTGCTGTGAGCGCGGCTGCCGATGCCAAAGTGAAAGATGCCGCGTTTGACTTCTTCGCCTATATGTCTGCGCCTGCCCAATCGGGCGTCGATGTGACGATTGGTAAGACGGGCTTCAACCCTTACCGCAAGAGCCACTTCAACAACCTGGACAACTGGATCAAGGGTGGTTTCAGTGATGCGGCAGCAAAGGATTACCTGGGCGCGATTGCGGCCAGCCTGAACAGCCCGAACATGATGCTTGACCTGCGCGTTCCGCAGAACCAGCGTTATCAGCAGGTGGTTCTGGATGAGGCCGTTAGCCAGTTTCTGGCGGGCGAACTGACCGCTGAAGAAGCGGCCAAGCAAATCTCTGATAAATGGGAAGAAATCACCAACGAACTGGGACGCGACAAGCAGTTGGCTGCTTACCGTAGCTCGCTTGGTATCAAGGGCGGCAACTAAGCGTTGCGCTCGGCAGACTAGGAAGTTTTGACTTCATGGGGCGGGTTGCGATACCCGCCCTTCTGTATTCAGTGTAATATTGATTGCAGTATAAAAACTGTGATCAGCCAATAATTTTTGTGATGTTGAGAGAACTTTATGGACGCTGTACACACTGTCTCCCCCAAAAGCGATAC
The DNA here is from genome assembly GCA_038239365.1 of Aggregatilineales bacterium. Taxonomy (GTDB): domain Bacteria; phylum Chloroflexota; class Anaerolineae; order Aggregatilineales; family UBA2796; genus JBBRMW01. The sequence goes on along the minus strand of JBBSEU010000062.1, from coordinate 21,443 downwards.
CTCCAGCACGAGTTTTAGCCTGAATCGGTGGCTCGATAATTCAACGCCGTCAGTGCTGTTGTTCCCGGCGCTGCTCCTAGTGCTGGCCTTTTCGATCTTTCCACTGATCGTGTCGGTCTATCTGGCCTTATCACGGATCAATGTCGCAGCCAGTCCGATAGACATTCAATACATTGGCCTCAAAAATTTCGAGAAGCAGTTATTTGGCAGCGAACAGCGTCACTTTCTGGGGCGTTTCGGGGAGGTCGGGCCAGTCGGCTATCTCCTTCTGGGTGTGTGCCTGATCACGTTGATCTACTTTTTGGTCAGCTATATTCGCAGCCCGCGCTTTCGACTGATGGGCGTGCTGTTCCGATTGATCACGATCACGCTGCTCATGTTTTTCGCCTGGCAGTTTGTGGTGGCGTTCAGCGGAAATGGGCTGCCCGGCACGCTTGTTGTTACGCTCATTTTTGTGTTCGGCGGTGTGACACTGCAATACCTGATCGGCCTCGGTTTGGGATTGCTACTCACCCAGGAACTCGCCGGACGCCGCTTTTTCCGGGTGGCCTTTCTGCTGCCAATGATGGTTACGCCTGTCGGTGTCGGTTTTCTATTCCGCATGTTAGCCGATACGGTACAGGGTCCCATCGCGCCGCTTTGGGCATCGCTCGGCTTCGGCAATATTTCGTGGGCATCCGATCCAAACCTTGTGCGTCTGATCATCATCCTGTCCGATACGTGGCAGTGGACGCCATTTATGTTCATCATTTTGCTGGCCGCACTTGAAGGCGTGAGCCGCGAAATTATGGAAGCGGCCTTAGTCGATGGGGCGGCGCGCTGGCAGCTTTTTAGAAACATCATCCTGCCCGAAGTCATCCCGGTCAGCACCACTTTAATCCTGATCCGCATGATCGAAGCGTTCAAACTGATTGACCTGCCGAACTCGTTAGTGGGTGGTGGCCCCGGCACGGCGTCCGAGTCGCTCACGCTGGAGGCCTACAAATCGTTCCGGGTGCCAGACCTGGGCACATCTTCGGCCATCGCCTATTTGCTGTTGTTCGTCGTGACGTTTTTTGCACTGGTCTTTGTCACGCATATTCGCCGCCGTTTGCTGGAAAGGATTTGAGCCGTGCAAAACTTCTTCAAGAGCCGAAATGCTTTCCAGGCGTCGCCCTTCCGCAAGCTGATCTCGTATATTTTGCTTGGCGCGTGGACGTTCATCGCGCTGTTTCCGTTCTACTGGCTGATCATCACCAGCTTCAAAAAGCGTGATGCGATTGACGGCCATCCCACCTATTTACCGTTCATCGACTTTCAGCCAACACTCGACGCCTGGACACGCATCGTCACACAGGCAGAACTGGCAGTTTGGCGGCCTTATGAGAACACGATTCTGGTGGGTGTGACCAGTGCGGCAGTGGCACTCGTGATCGGTTCGATGGCGTCCTATGCGCTCAGCCGTTTTGAATATCGTCCCAAGCCAGGGCTTATTGGTGTTTTCATCGCGTGCGTGGCCGGAGCCATCGTATTGGTGGCGTTAGGACTGGTCTGGTATTTAGCAGTGCTGCTCATGTTCGCCGTGTTTATCATGCTCGCCTTGACCATCGGCAAACGCTTTAAGGGCACGATGAATAATAGCGATGTGGCGTTCTGGCTGGTCAGTCAGCGAATGCTCCCGCCGATTGCCGTCATTTTGCCAATCTATATCATGTACCAGCAGTTGCATTTGCTTAATACTCTGCCCGGCGTGATTTTGGTCTACACTGCGACGAATTTGCCGTTGGTCATCTGGTTCATGCGCGATTATTTCCAGAGTTTGCCGATTGAGTTGGAAGAATGCGCGTTCATCGACGGTGCGAACCGTTACCAAACGTTGATTCGGATCGTGTTGCCATTGGCGATTCCGGGTTTGGTGGCGACATTTTTGATTGTGCTGGTCTTTGCCTGGAACGAATACACCGTCGCTCTGTTCCTGACTGGCGGCGATACACAGACGATGCCGCTCCTGGTGGCCGGACAAAACGGGACGCGCGGCCCACAGTGGGACAACATTTCGGTGCTGGTGATGCTGATGGTGGGGCCAATCATTCTGATCGCGCTGGCACTCGAACGCTTCATCGTGCGTGGCCTTCTGGTGGGTGCGGTGAAGGGCTGATCACTGCGCGCCGCTTCCGTTCGGTTGCTTTTGCCCTGATCGGAATCGGTCTAAGCGTTTTCATCGGCTGGCGTGGGACGCAAACCCCACCCGGCAACTTTTGGGGACTCGTGCTGCTGTGGATGATCAGTGTCCTGATCACCATTTCTGCGTTGGTTCCGCTCTCACACTTCAAACGCTGGTTTGAACGTTTGAAAGACAGTGTCCGTACTCAACGCGGCGAATGGCTGTTTGTGATGGCGCTGTTTTGCGCGGCACTTGGCTTGCGCCTGATCGGGTTGGAGCGTTATCCCCAGATCATGGCTGAGGACGAAGGCTATTTCGCCCTGCAAGCGATCAACATTCAAATGGTTGATCAGGGTGAACAAAGCCCATTCGACTCCGATCCGATTCAACATTTACATCCAATGTTACTGTATGGGCTGCAATCGATCAGCATTGGGGCACTTGGCCGAACCGCTTTTGCCGCGCGTTTGCCAATGGCGCTGATCGGAGCGTTCACCCTGCCGGGCGTGTATCTGGCTGCGCGCCGATTGTTTGATCGGCGTGTGGCCGTCATCGCCATACTGTTCATGCTCACCTTCACCCCCCATCTACACTTTTCACGGTTGGCAATTAACAATGTGGTCGATGCCACGACTTCGATCTGGCTGATAGCTTTCCTGGCACAAGCCCTGACGAGTGGCGATCTGGTTGAATATGCTTTCGCCGGGATCGTGTTCGGCCTGTCGCAGTACGGCTATTCATCGGCGCAAATGATGCCTTTTCTGGTCATTGGCTGCGTGATTTTATTCATGTGGCATTTGCGGATCAAGTCGAGTCGATCTGGGCTGTTGATCCTACTGCTGCTGTTCGGGATCATGGTTTGGCCGCAGCTTTACGCAGTGTTGACTCAAAGCAGGGCACTTGCGCCGCGCCTGACCGATGTGGCCGCCTTGCAAGCACCCTCAATGTTGACGCCTTTCGCCTATTGGACACATCAAATCAGTCAGACGTTTCTCGGCTTTGTGCAAATCTCGGACAAGAGCATCTTATATGGGAACTTCGATCCGTTTCTGGGATGGGTTGCGCCAATCTTTTTTGTCGTTGGGATTGCAATCGCGTTGTGGCACTGGCGAAAACCCGGCGCGCTGTTCATCATCGGCTGGTGGCTCATGGCTGCGCTGCTGGGTGGCGTTTTGCTGAACGATCCGCCTCAGTTCCAACGTTTTCTGATCGCAGTGCCGCCGCTGGCAATGCTGGTTGCGCTTGGCGTGATTGGCAGTGCCGATGGGCTGGCCTGGCTCTCACGCCAACTCACGCCTGATCAACCGATTCCGCGCAGCGTCGAGTATTGGGGAATTGCACTGGTCATGGTTTGTTTGCTGGTGGGTTATAACCTCAAAACGTATGTGATCGACTATCGGCTGTCGGCTGGTTACTTTGGGGATGACCGCGCAGTTACTCTCAATTTGTTTGCCGATCAGATGCTGCCTTCACTGGTTGGCTACAAAATCTGGTATTTTTCAAACATAGACCTGAATTTATCATCATCGCCTGTTCTCAATTATAAAGTGCCGGGTGCTGTGGGCACGGAATATGACTTCCCAGGGGGTTATGCTCCGGCTGGCTACGTGCCATCGTTTGCATTTTTGGCAGATCGATTGATGGCTTATAAAGGCAAACAAGCTGTTGTGATCGCGCCGCATTTCCCGTTTCTCGGCACATTGATCCCGCAATTGGCGCAAATTCCTGGCATCGCGCGTTGGGCATTGGCCGATCCCCAAACGAACGATCTGCTCCCTATCGTTTACATCTGGGATTCGAGCCGCGCGGATGGTAGAGCGCAGCCACCGTGAACCGTTTATAATAGCGACGAATGATGGTGAGGGACGAAATGACGCAAACGCTCTATGAATTGGCAGGTGGGGAACAGGGCGTACAAAAGTTGGCCGCCGCTTTCTATGGACGTGTCTTTGCCGATCCGATCATGCTGCCGCTGTTTCGTGACCCGACTGAAGACCATGTCGGGCGAATGGCGCTGTGGCTTGGTGAATTTTTTGGCGGACCGGAAGAACATACCCGGCAGCGCGGCGGCTTCTATCAGGTGATTGGCGCACATAATGACTTGCGAATCAGCGATGTGCAGCGTCAGCACTGGATAAAGCATATGTTGGCCGCCTGTCAGGAAGTGGGTATGCCCGATGAAATAATGACCTACTTCACACCGCACATTCAATTTGGCGCGCAGGCGGCGCAGCGTCACTCGTACTGATCACGCTATCGAATTTTGAGGCCACACATGGATATTAGCCTGAAACTCAATGGTCAGGACTGCACCCTGTCCGTTGCTCCCAATGAACTCCTGATGAGTGCCCTTCGCCGTAACGCGCTGTTCAGCGTCAAGCACGGCTGCGAAACGGGTGAATGCGGTAACTGCGTCGTGCTGATCGATGGCAAGCCGACGCCTACCTGTATTTTGCTGGCAGCACAGGCCGCCGGGCGCTCGATCACGACGTTGGAAGCCTTCGCCAAAACATCGCAGGATATGGCTCCATTGCAGGCTGCTTTTGTCGAGACGGGTGCGATCCAGTGCGGCTACTGTACTCCGGCCATGACGCTGTGTGCCGCCGCGCTGCTCGAAACCAATCCCGATCCGTCCGATGCCGAAGTGCGCGAAGCGATTGCCGGGGTATTGTGTCGCTGTACGGGCTATGTGAAACCAGTCCAGGCGATTCAGCGTGCGGCAGCAGTGCTGCGCGGCGAAGAAGTGCCACCCGTTGCGCCAGAGGAAATCGCTATTCCAGCGCCTACCGATTTGTTTGGCCCGTCAGCGGATCGGGGCAGCGCAGGTGATTTTGGCACAGATGGCGGCCCGGATTTGCAAACACGGACTCGTACCAAATTACAGGTCATATCGCCTGCCGATGTGCAACCTACTACTGTGATTGGCAAATCCGAACCAAAAGTTGATGCGGTCAAGCTGGCGTTGGGGCGTCCGGTTTTCACGGATGATATGGAGATTCGTGGCTTGCTGTATGGGGCGCTCAAGACCAGCCCGCATTCGCACGCCCGTATCGTAAACATTGACGCCAGCCGCGCCCGCGCTTTGCCCGGCGTTCATGCTGTTTTGACGCATGAGGATATTCCGCGCGTGTTGTATGCGTCGGGCGGGCAATCATTCCCGAATCCGTATCCGTATGATCAGGTGTGCCTCGATAACAAAGTGCGTTATGTTGGGGATCGGGTGGCGATTGTGGCCGCCGAGTCACCGCAAATCGCGCAGCAAGCCATTGATTTGATCGAAGTCGAGTATGAGATTTTGCCGTCCGTGTTCGATATGCAGGAGACGATGCAGCCCGGCACACCGATCATCCATGATGAGCCAGATGCGATTGGCATCAAGGACGCGGCACGGAACATCGTGTGTCAGGTTCATGCGCTCATTGGCGATGCTGATCAGGCCTGGGCAGAGGCCGATCTGATCTATGAGCAGGAATATCGGGTTCATCAGGTGCAGCAGGCGTCGATTGAGCCGCATATCGTCATCACCTACTGGGACGAAGACGAGCGACTCGTTGTGCGAACCAGTACGCAGGTGCCGTTCCATGTGCGCCGCATGTTAGCGCCGCTCATTGGCCTTCCGGCGGGGCGCATTCGTGTGATCAAGCCGCGCATTGGCGGTGGCTTCGGCGGCAAGCAGGAAATGTTGATCGAAGATTTGGCCGCGCACCTTACTTTGGCAACAGGCCGTCCGGTACGCTTCGAGTACACACGCGAACAGGAATTCACCAGCGCCCGTTCGCGCCACCCACAAATTTTGCGCTACAAAAGCGGCGTCAAGCGCGATGGCACGCTAACCGGGCAATCGCTGTACGTGATCGGCAATACGGGTGCCTATGGCACGCACGGCCTGACAGTGCAAACCGTGACCGGGATGCGCGGCCTGAGTACCTATAACGCACCGTATCGTGAGTTCAACTGTGATGTAGTCTATACCAATATCCCGACGCCGGGCGCGTATCGTGGCTACGGTGCGCCGCAAGCCTTGTTCGCACTGGAAACGCACATGGAAGAAATCGCTGAAAAACTCGGCATGGATGTGCTGGAATTTAAAGCGCGTAACTGGGTCAAAGTCGGGGATCCGCTGCCATTAGCTGAGGCGCTCGGCGAAGCGCGGGATGGCTTCGCCCAAACCATCATGACTTCGGCGCTGCCCGAATGCGTTGACCTGGGCGCGCAGGCGATTGACTGGTCGAACAAGCGCGGCAAACTTGGAAGCGGCACCGTCCGGCACGGAATCGGTATGGCGGTTTGTATGCACGGTACGGCCATTGCCGGGTTAGATATGGGCGCGGCTAGCCTGAAAATCAACGATGATGGATCGTTCAATTTGTTGGTAGGTGGAACGGATTTGGGCACCGGATCGGATACGGTGCTGGCACAAATCGCGGCGGAAACGCTGGGCTGCCCGCTTAATAAAATGATCATCTACTCATCGGATACGGATTTCACGCCGTTCGATACGGGCGCATATGCCAGCAGCACGACGTATATCAGCGGCGGCGCGGTGAAAAAAGCGGCGGAAGGAGTGCGCTGGCAGATTCAAAAAGTGGCGGGCGTGATGCTTGGCGTCAAGGAGTTCACCACGCTGCGCTTGGCCGATTCGCAGGTGTGGGCAGATGATGGCCGCTCCGTGACGTTGGAACAGGTCGCGCTTGAGTCGCTGCACAAGGTCGATCAGCATCAGATCATGGCGACAGCGTCGCATATGTCGCTGCATTCGCCGCCGCCGTTTGGCGCGCAATATGCCGAAGTGAGCGTCGATACCGAAACTGGACAGGTGACCGTCGAGCGATTGGTGATGGCCGTTGACTGCGGGATCGCGCTGAACCCGATCACCGCATCGGGACAGGTTGAAGGCGGCATGACTCAGGCGCTGGGTTATGCTCACAGCGAATCAATGGATTACGATGAATACGGTTATCTGCAAGCCACAAAATTTGGCGACTATCGCATTTATCAAGCCGATGAAATGCCCGATCTGCGCGTGATTTTCGTGGAGACGTTCGAGGAAACGGGCCCCTTTGGCGCAAAAGCCGTTGCGGAAATCCCGAAAGATGGTGTTGCGCCCTCAATTGCCAGCGCGATTCACGATGCGACGGGCGTTTGGATACGCGAAATACCGTTCACGCCGGAAAGGGTCTGGCGGGCGCTGCATCAGCAGTAGAATTTCGCCTAAATTGTGGTGTGCCTGGGACTCAAGTCCCAGGCGGCAAGGATTCAGGATTCGATGATCTTGTCATCGATCAACTGCTGCTGCACCGTTTGTCCGCGCGTATCGAAGGCGAAATACGGCGCGTGCAACTGAAACTCCATGTCCATCATGGCACGCCCGGCGCGATTCTTCTCAATCGTGAAGACCACCCAATCCCGATACTGCTTGGCCTGATACGGGTTAAAAGCAACATGATCCTTCGCCAGAATGTGATACTTGTTGTTCATAATCATGGCGATGTCGCATTCGTAATCGAGTGCCGAGCTGCCCCGCAAATGGAACAGGTGCAATCGCTTGGCTTTGAGTCCTTCGCGGTCTGCAGCCACAATCGAGAAGACAGGCACATCCAGCGCCAAACCAATATCTTTCAACCCTTCAACGACAATCGTCACTTTTTCGTTTTCATCGTTGGCGCGTTCGGGGTGAATCGCCACCTTTTGCAGATAATCGACGAACACGGTCACGTTACCGCCTGTCGCATCGCACAAGCGCGCCGTCATCTCCCGAATCGAACGCAGCGTCGTGACGGCGGGGCTGGCCTTGACCAGGATCAACCGATCCGCGTACTTGCTCATGCGTGCCAGCGCCAATGACGTTTTGGGATGCTCACGCAAAATCGTTTGCAGCGATCCACCCGTGCCATTATCGCGGCCAATCAGGTCACGGGCGCGCTGCGAAATGATCACGTCGTACAGGTCTTTGAGCTTGATCCCGTTGCGCGTGTCGATCTCCGGCGGGTTGACCGATTCGAGGCACAACAGCCGATTCATCAGGTGCGTTTCGGTGTGTTCGTAAGACAAATAGAAGGCAAACTGATCGGGGCGCATCGCAATGTTGCGCGCGATCTGGAGTGTTGCAATCGTTTTCCCAATGCCCTGCGCGCCACCCAGCAAAATCAGTTCAGTTTTGCGTAAGCCGCCGCCGATCAAGCCATCCAGCGGGTCGAAGCCAGTGGGCATCGGCACATAGTCGGATAAGTCGCCACGTACCACCTGGTCATTGGCTTCGTTCATGACCTGTGCCAGCGTGCGCGGCATATGCGGCGCACTACGCGCCGGACGCGCTCCACGCGGCGCTGGCGGAGGGGTAGCTGGGCGTGAAGGGCGCGGCGCTCCTGCTTCAGGTCCCGCGTCATCGCCAAAGCGACGTGTTGACATTGGATTCTCCTAAGGTGGTACTCGTTACGTCTATTATAGCGGTTTACCGCCGGGCGCAACCATTAGGGTAATGAAACTGACGCGCGCTATACGTTCGCCTGGCAGGTGATAAGGTGACGGGCAGGTTTGAAAAAGGAAACCAACACACAGAATTGTTAAAACGAGCGCGCACACCGAAACGACCTATTGGCACTATCAATATGAGCAGCATTCTCCTCACGATAAGTGGCGCGCAGAAAAGTAGTATCCGAGTTCGCGCTAGCTATCCCGCAGCATGGTAGTCGCGGCCTGCTGTGGCATGGCGCGCATGACACCGCTGATCGTTTCGGCGGCGCGCTTGGTATACAACCAGACCATGCCCGGCTTTACCTCGACGGAGCAGATCACAGCCAGCGATAACAGATACGGCTTCTCGATCTCCACAATATACACGCCGTTGTGTTCGCCTTCGAGATAGGTGCTGTGAAACTGGTTTTCTTCCAAAATCGACGCCAGAGTGCTGGTTGCGTTGTGATCGATGGACAACGCCCGCGTTAGCAGCACCAGATCGTATTCCTCAATCGTGCCTGCCGCGCCGACTAGATTCCCTTCGCTATCCACCAGACCGACAAAATGCGCCTTGATATGCCCCAGAAGGCGTTGCAATTCCTGGTTTATAGCCGTGAATTGTTCACGCCGGATGAGCAGTGCCGTCGGGCGCGAAGCAGGATCGAGCAGTCGTTCGCGGTTGCGCGGTGCCATCGGTTCTTTGCGGGCAGGTTTGGCCGCATCCTCACGCTTGGTCGAAGCTACCGCACGCCGCAAATTGATCTGCCGTTCGATCTGCATCATCAAAAAGTGCATGTTGATCGGCTTGTGCAAATAATCGCACGCTCCCAAACGGATCGCGGCAACGGCGGATTTGGCCGAGAGATCATCATCCAGCATCATAACCGCCGTACCAGGCCGCAGCCCGCCAATGACGGCCAGCAAGTCCATCCCGCTTAGTCGATCATTGAGTTCCGTCTCGGCCACGATCAAGGTGAACTCCGCCAGTAGCACTTCGCTGAGCGCGTCCTCGAACGTGCTGACGCCGATAGTCAGGTAATCGCCTGTCGATTCCAGCATTTCGATCAGTTTGGTTTTCAGTTCAGTATCTTTTGCGACGACCAGTATGCGATCTTTCATGGTTGACCTGACCTTCTCTCGACTCTCGATTTCTGAATTGCTCTACTAACGAACGTTGCTGATGGATCGGGTTGCCAGGGATCGGATCGGCGTGGCAAGCATCGCCTCGATTTCGGGCGTGGGCAGCGCATCGGCGTTCAAGACCACCGTGATCTGTCCTTCCAGATCGATCACACCGCGCACACAGTCCCAGCCCGCGCCAATCGGCAAAGTGCCTTCGTGCCGTACCACGCCTTCGACCTGATCGACTAACGCGGCCAGCGTGTGTCCCTGGCTGTTCATAATCAGCATCGGTGAGGCGGGCGTTGGCGTTTTGGATTCCATGCCGAGCCGCTGCCGCAAATCCAGCACTGGCACGATCTGTCCATGCACATCGATCACCCCTAGCACTTCGGGCGGCAAACCCGGCACGGAATGGAGCGCCACCATGCGCTGCACTTCATGGACGTTTTCCACACCAAGCGCGAATACCTGATCACCCAACCGAAAACGAAGCATACTCATAGCGTGTCCGTTTCCTGTGTGGCACGCGCCGCTGAAAGCCACAGGATCATCGAGATATGCGGGGGCGTGCCGGGTTGCAATTCGACTTCGTCCATCATATCGCCGAGCTTGCTATGCAGGGCAACCAGTGCATCATCCGGGCTGGCACCGGCCATCCAGGACGCATCACATGAGACCTGTATGCCCGACTGTGCGCCGTTTCGCAGGCCGTTCAGGTGAATGGTTTGCTGGGAGCCGGAGTTGATGATAATGTCGGCCAGCACCGCAACCGCTGTCGCAATCTGGGCACGGCTCGACGACGAAAAGCCCAGCAGCGAGGCCGCCCGTCGAGCGGTGTTGCGTGCGATCATCACGTCCATCGCGTCCTGAACCTGAATGCCCATCACGGGTGGGACGACGACGCGCGCCCCTCCGGGTGTATTCATGACCGCTTGTTACTCCACCACATGCAGTTCACGCAGGGTATCCATCAGGTGTTCGGCGGCAAAAATATCTTTCGGGATATAGTCGTCCGCGCCCGCACGTAAACCCGTCATGGTTTCCTTTGCGCCCGTCCGATCCGTCAGCATGATCACCGGGATATGTTTGGTCTCCTCGGTACGTTTGAGGCGGCGGCAAACCTGATAGCCATCCATTGAGGGTAGTTTGATGTCCAGCACAATCAGATTGGGCGGGTTTTCGATGGCTTCACGAATGGCTTCCGGGCCATCGCCCACGACGCGCACCACCAGACCTACCGACTCCAGCGTATCGCGTATCTGTTTGGCCTGTGTCTTGCTATCTTCAACCAGTAATACTTCTATCGACATGAATCCTCCATAATGACTTGATTAACCTGCATTAACGCCATTTTTGCGGCCACTGAGCGATAAGAGTGCTGTGCCGATAGATGATAATGGCAAGATATATTCCGCTGCACCGCGCCCAATGGCCGCCGCAGGCATTCCAAAAACGACACACGAACTTTCATCTTCGGCAATGGTGCGCCCGCCCGCATTCCGCAAGGCCAACAAACCTTCTGCGCCGTCGTCGCCCATCCCGGTCAGGATCACGCCGATTCCGCGTGCGCCGTATACCTCGGCGACAGAACTCATCAACGCATCAACTGCCGGGCAGTGTCTATAGTGTCCTATGTGTGAGTCTAACACAAAATGTTTACCACTGCTTACGCGCAAGTGAAAGCCACCGGGGGCAATATGTACTACTCCCGGCTCCGGCGCTTCATCTTCCGCCGCCAGACGTACTGGCAACTTGCAGCAGCGGTCCAGCCATTCGGCCAGGCCGGGCATAAATTCTGATGAAAGATGCTGTACTACCACAATTGGAACCGGGAAATGGGTGGGCAGTGTCCGCAGCAACTTTTCCAGCGCACGCGGCCCCCCGGCGCTGGCTCCAATTGCCAGCAGCGCCGGGGCTGTAGGGCTGGCCGTGATCTGGGGCAGCGTCACTTTGGCGGCAGGCGCGCTAAGCATCGCACCGGGCGGACGCAGATTAGACCATTCCGAGTTCCAATGACGGATCACGCTCACTCCCGCCATCAAACGCAGCATTTTGATCAGTTCGTCGGCGCGGCTTTCATAGTTCGGATCGGTGACGGCGGGCAGTTTTTCGATGGCCGCCAATGCCCCGGCACGCAGCAAATCCATCGCCGCCGCGCTCTTGGCCGCCGTGCTGACCACCACAATCGGCGTTGGCAGCACGCTCATAATATGGCGCGTGGTACTCAGGCCATCCATACGCGGCATACGCATATCTAGGCTGATCACGTCCGGGTGCAAGCGTTCTACCATCTCAATCGCTTCCATACCGTCGGCAGCCAGCCCAGCAACCGTCATATCACCAGCCGATTCGATCAGGCGCGTCAACAGATGCCGCTGTGTTGGGCTGTCATCGACGATCAAAACGCGAATGGTGGACGTTCTTTGCATATTCCCTACAAAAGCTGCCGAATCGTTTCGAGTAGTTCAGGCTGGTCAAAGCCGCCCTTTACGATGTAACGGTTCGCGCCCACTTGGAGGCCGCGTTCGCGTTGTTCGGGCGCTTCCAACGACGTGACCAGAATCACAGGCAGTCCGCTTAGCCGATCATTGTGCCGAATGCGCCGCGTCATCTCTAAACCATCAAGGTACGGCATTTCGACATCGCTCACGATCAGGTCACAGGTGGTGGTTGCCAGCAGGTCTAGCGCCTCAAGTCCGTTGGTCGCAGTGAACACATCGTAGCCTGCTGCCTCTAGGATATTCTTTTCCAGCGTTCTTGTGGTGAGCGAGTCGTCTACGACTAATATACGATACGTCGCCGCGACCTCTGCTGGCCGCAGCGCGACTCGTTCCGGGCGATGCAGAATCGCCCCCTGAGCCGTCTTGATCAAGTCGCTCACGTTCAGGATGATCACGACTTCGCCCGTACCAAGCAGTGTTGCCCCGGCCACATGGCGGGTTTGCGCCAACTCCGGGTTCAGCGACTTGACGACCATTTCACTTTCGGTGATCAGGTCATCAAGCAGGAACGCCATACGCCGATCCGCTGAAGCCAGGATCATCGCATAATCCGGGCGTTCATCGCCGGGACGCTCGATCACATCCGCCAGCGCCACAAGCCCAATGCTCCGTCCATCAACGGTCATCATGGAACGTCCGCCCGAAGTGAACCGCTTTGCATCATCGGCGCGCACAATGCCTTCAATGGCCGTCGTTGGGATCGCGTAGGTTTCCGCGCCGATCCGTATCAACATGCAGCGCATGGTACTCAGTGAAGTGGGCAGCATCAGCCGAAAGGTAGTGCCCTGACCGGGGGTGCTTTCAATCGTAATACGCCCCTGCAACGCCTCGATATTTTCCCGGACAATATCCAGGCCGATTCCGCGCCCGGAAATAGTCGTGACCTTTTCCGAGGTACTCAGGCCAGGCAGCATGATCAACAGCAAGGCGTCTGAGTCGGGCATTGCATCGACTTCACTGGTACTCAGAATGCCTTTGGCGCTGCGCCGTACCCGCGCTACGTCGATCCCCGCCCCATCATCAGCCACGATCAACAGCATTTCGCCGCCGCGCTGTGAGATCGCCATGACAATCGTGCCTTCGCGCGGTTTGCCACGCCGCTCCCGTTCGTCAGGCGACTCGATGCCATGATCGACGGCGTTTCGCAGCAGATGGATCAACGGGTCTTTGATCGATTCCAGCACGCGCTTATCCAGTTCGAGCGCCGCGCCCGAAATTTGCAACAACACTTCCTTGTTTTCCTGTCGCGCCACGTCACGTACCGTCCGCTGAAAAGCCGAAGCGTGCAGATCGAACGGCACAAGTCGCACCCGCCGGGTACTGTCTTGCAGCGAATCGGCGATCATGCTGATCCGCAAGTTGTCCTGCGCCAGCATCCGATCCAGAAGTAGCAATTGTTGACCCGTCGCACGCATATATCGCTGCGTGGTGTTCAAAAAGTCGATCAGTGCTGACCAGTCATTTTGATCGTCCGCATCGGCGCTGTTAGTTTTGCTGGCCTGCCGCACGCTGCGAATATAGGCCGTGCGGACACGCCGCCATTCCTTTTGCCAGCGTTGATGCGCCTTGCGGAGTGCTTTCACCTCGTTAAGCCGCTGCTCGATGCTGCCCCGTTCTACCAGTAGATCGCTGGCATCGGCCATAAGGCTATCCAGTTTATGAATCGAGACCCGAATCGATTCGTCGGTGAGTTTGAAACCAGCCTCACCCCCCTGTATTCTCTCCGAGTACGTTTCCGACGGATGCGTTGACCGCGATTCACTGCGGGACGCGGTTGATAATTTGGGTGGGGCGGGTGGCAAAACAATATCGCGGTTAGACCCGCCCTTGATCGAGTCGAGTGCCGTGATCAACGGCTCTAATTCAAAGTCCTCACCACTCAGAATCGCTTCCAGAGAGTCGAACGCATCATACAGAATGTCGGCGGTGCTGGGCGAAAGGGTGAGGCCGCCGCGTTCTATCGTATCAAAGACGCTCTCCATGTGATGTGAAATGATCTCGACAGCGGTCATACCCACCGCCCGCGAAGCGCCTTTCAGGCTGTGTGCGGCGCGTCCCAACGCTTCGATTTTGGCACGCTGATCAGCGGGATCGCGGCTCGTTTCAAGCGCCAGCAGCGCCTGATTCAGCGTTGCCAGATGCTCAGCCGCTTCTTCGGCATAGATCGCTAGCAGTTCGGACAGATCATCAGGCATGGCTAGAGGGTGTACGCCACCAGCGAATTATCTATCTTGCGGGCGACGACGTTCAGTTCGCGGGCGGTACGTTCAACCAGCATGGTCGTCGTGGTGGCCTGTGCCGTCGTGTCCCGAATTTTGAACATGGCGTCCGTCAATTGATCCATGCCAATCGCTTGCTGGCGTGTTGAAGCGGCGATCTGAATGGCGGCTTGTGCGGCTTCCTCGATTGTGTTCGCCAATTCCTGGATCGCCTTGCCTGCCCGATCTACCAACCCGACACCATTATCGACGCCCTTTGTACCCTGCTCCGTCACCATGACAGCGGCGTTCGTGGCCTGTTGAATTTCGCTCAGAATTTCACGAATTTGCGTTGTTGCTTCGCGGCTTTGCGCGGCCAGACTGCGAACCTCCATCGCTACGACGGCGAAACCCTTGCCTTCTTCACCGGCGCGTGCGGCCTCAACCGAAGCATTCAGCGCCAATAGTTTGAGTTGATCGGCCAATTCATTTACGGTTGCGATAATCTCACCGATCTGCTGTGTGTGTTCGGAGAGGATCAGGATATTGTCGGCAATCGACTCGACACGCTGGCGGATCATCGACATACCTTCAATCGTGTTTGAGACTGATTCCTGACCACTACGCGAAACCGTAACCGAAAGCTGCGCCATTTCCGCGACGGCCTGGGCACGTTCGGCGGTTTCCGTGACCGTAGCACGCACTTCATTGACGGTGCTGCTCGTTTGCATCACGCTGCTATCCTGATCGCCAGCGGTGGCGATCTGTTCATTGGTGGCTTCGAGAATCGCGCCCGCCGAACCCGCCACCGATTTAACCGCGTCGCGCACTTCGATCAACATATCGTGCAGCTCTGCCACCATTTTGTTCAGGTCTTCGCCCAAAGCCAGCAGTGCCGGAGCGCCTTCGAGTCGCTTGAGATCAAGCCGCGCCGTCAAGTCACCTGCCGAAACGCGCCGCGCGAAGTCCTGATACTGCATGATCAGATCGCTGTTTTGCGTGCCGGGGCGTGCCATTTCGATCAGGAATACGAATAAGATCACGAATAAGGCGGCGGCGATCAAGCCCACATCCGGGTTGAGCAGCCCGCCGCGCGTGACCGCCCAATAGCCGACAAGTGGCACGATCCCGGCGGCAGCCAATGGCAGCAGCCGCCAGAATTCGCCTAATTCCGATGTTTTAGGACGTGTGTTGATCACTGCCACCGTTAACTCCTGCTTTGTCTATATCTACAGTCCGATCCGAAAGGGATGAAAGTTCTCGGTAAATCCGCCCCAGGTCTTGCAGCACATTGTCCGCGATTCGCAGCCCGGCTTGCTGCTGCATAATGATCCGGTTGACGCTTTCAATCGCGCGGATCAATTCCTCAAGGCTGGCCGCCTGATGATCGGCGGCGGCGGCGATGTTATGGACGGCGGATGTGTTGGCGTCCAGGTTTTCAACGAGGCGGGCAATCGCGCTTTCGGCCTGCTGAGTGAAGGTGACACCGTTATCGACGCTGGCCGCCCCGCTTTCCGTCGCGTTGACTGTCTTTTCCATCGCGCTATGAACTTCGATCAGTACATCGCGGATTTGAATCACCGCCTTGCGCGATTGTTCCGCCAGCTCGCGCACTTCCTCGGCTACCGTCGCAAACGAACGCCCCTGTTCACCTGCCCGTGCCGCTTCAATGGCCGCATTGAGCGCCAAAAAGTTCGATTGAGTGGCGATCTCACCAACGGATGCGACGATCTCGTTGATGCGCCGCACATGCTTTGCCAGCAAGGTCAGCGTCGCCACGATCTCCTCAACCTGGGTATGCGTGCGTGTCATGCTCTCAATCGCCTGAATCAGCACACCGCGCCCATTCTGAGTGGCCGTTTGCGTCTGGCGTGCCGCAACCGTCAGGTGAACGGCTTCGCGCCGGGAACGATCCGCTGTCTCATTGAATTCTTCCATAATCCGGGCAGCGTTCGTGATGATTTTCGCTTGTTCGGTCACATCGCCGCGCTGTTGCATCGTTAGCGATTCGAGCGTGATTGAAGTCCGTTCCAGTTCGCGGGCGGCGGCTCTCAGAGTCGTTTCCAGCAGTGGATTAATTTTCGGCTCAGCGGGTTTGACGATAGATGTTGAACCAATGGCACGATGCACCAGATCAACCAGCCCAAGCCACACCAGCGGTAGCAGCGCGATCAACAGCATCAGTGCCGGGTCGGTGCGTGCCAACAAACCGATGATCACAACGCAGGCCGCCCATCCCGCGACGATCACGCCATCGCGTGCGCCTGGCTCTCCGGCCATCAGTCGTGATCCGAATTGCTGCCGCGCGTCGTTCATCGTCCGTCCTCGTGAATACGTCGCCACTCACGCGCTAGCAGGCCGTCCGCATCCAGGATACTTAAGCCATCCGTCGTAATGCCGCGAACCAATTCCGGGTCAAGCCCCGCTCCGGTCAATTCCGATGGCTGGATGTTAGCCACATCGAATACATCATCGGCCAAAACGCCAATTTCAAGCTGCCCGCCAACGACGATCAACAATTCGGGAAGCGGGTCGGCAGGGGGCAGCCCAAAATAGACGCCCAAATCCATCACCGAAAGCACCTGACCGCGTGAACTCGTGACGCCTCGGTAAAATGGCGGGGCACTTGGCACTGGCGTCAGTTTGCCAATTCGCGCGATTGCCCGCACATTGGCGGCAGGCCAGCCGTATTTTTCATTCCCGATGCGACAGGTCAGGACATGCAGCGTATCGGCGTTCGACTCGTCCTCGTAGACACGCGCCAACTGCCGGGTGCGCGCGGCCAGACTTTCGGCGCTGGTATCGATCTCACGAGTCAGCAGCTCGGAAGTAGCACGCATCACTTCGTGCAGTTCATCGAACAAACCGCTAGACATGGCTATCTCCAGCGCCGCTTGCCGCACGGATTGCCTCGGCCACTTCACCCGCCGTGATACCTTCGCCGAGGGGCAGCATATCACTTGCCTGATAGGTGGCAATCAGCCGCATCGTGTTTGCCCACTCCCGCCGCGCCTGTTTCCAATTGCCCTGTGCTGCATACAAATTGCCCAGCGTAAAATAGCCCAGCGCAAAACGCGGATCAATATACAGACAGCGCCCGATGGCCTCGATTGCTTCATCAGTGACATGCTGCTGTTGATAGATCAGTGCGCGCAGCCAACCGCACGGCAGATCAAGCGGCGGGGCCGTATCGAGCAGGCGGTGAGCCGCCGCCCAGTTGTGTTGATCAGCCGCCGCACGCGCTTGATCATACAGTGTATTGAACACCGTCCTCTTTTCGGGTGGGTTTTTGGAGAGTGGCGCGGTTGCCCAACCTTTCGAGCGATGTACCGGCTCAACATGGCTCAGCGTTGCTTTTGCCAGCGATCCCATTTTGGATGAATGGATTCTCGTGCCATCCAACAACAAGATACCGCCCGCATTCAATACACTGATCAAGCGGCCACGAACCTGACTTTGCACGGCGCTATCCCAATACATGAATACATTCCGGCAGACGATCAAATCGGCTTCCGGGAAAAGCGCATACTCATCAGCCAGATTAAGCAGCCGGAAACTGACAATTTGCCGAACCGGATCGGCTACCTGCCAGCGATCCCCACACGGCACAAAAGCACCCCGTACCCGCGAGTCCTGGCCGCGCATCGACCATGCACCATAAACCGCGCGTTGTGCCGTTGTCAGCGCGCTTTCGTTAATATCTGTGCCGATCACCGCAGCTTGCCAGGCTGCATCCGGCAAATTTTCACGGAGCAGCATCGCCAGCGTGTACGTTTCTTCGCCTGTCGAACAACCCGCGCTCCAGATCGTGACGGTGCGCGAGTCGCGGCGACGCGCGATCACTTCGCGCAGCGCCATTTCGAGCGGTTCAACATCGCGGAAGAAATACGTTTCACCGATGGACAGTTCGCGCAAAACGCGCTGCCAGGCCGGGTTGCTGAAGGGAAGCGCACGCAGCGTATCGTAGGCGCTTTCCATATCGGAATAGCCCAAACGCCGCAAGCACTGTGCAAAACGATCAACTGGAAGGGTTAAACCAGAGCGTTGGCGAAGCAGATCGGCAAAGGGTGTTTCGTGGGGCACGGTCACGATGCTACCTCAATAGACTCCATTAAGAATAGCACAGGCGGTGCTTCCGTTACAGCCTGACAATATATTGAAGTCATTGGTATACGGTTAGCAATCCGTTTGTAAAACGATCTAATCCGCAATTTCGTTATAAATTCGGTACTTTTTTTGCTGTTTAAGGTCAGTATAGTCCACTATGATTAGAAATCATCTATTGTAGGTTTTGATACAGCCATAACATCATGAAATACATCATCCATCGGCTATCACCAGACTTGGTTCTCATCACCTGGGTTGGATTGCCACAAACTGGCACGCGCGTCGAGTTGGCTTTTCTAGCGGAATTGAAACAGCTTCTCGATCAGGCCGATCAACCTTTCTACCTCATCTCAGACCTTCGGCAGGGGCGCATTGTCGATGTAGGTCTCCTCAAACAGTTGGCCGATCTGACTCAGCATAAAAACTGGGCAGGCAGTAGCGCTTTTGCCAACAATCCGATCTCGGCTATTTTCGTCGATACCTTCACCAAATTCGCTCATTTCGATAAGGGTCACCGCGAAATCTGGGATACGCCCGAAGAAGCGTTGGCCTACCTGGAATCGCTCAAGCCGGGCATTACCGCCAATATCGACTGGAACGAAGTCATCAAGTCGATTCTGTAGGTTATAATCAGTGCCGCATCAGGAGCAAAACGATGACCCTTGATCTGAATGCGGCATTGAATACTGCCGAAACGTTAGCCAAGAGCGCAGGCGCACTCCTGCACAGCGCGATGGATTTACCGCGCACACTTACCTACAAATCGGCGATTGATCTTGTGACCGAGTTCGATCCGCAATCCGAGGCGTTGATCGTCGCCGGGCTGCGCGACGCCTACCCCGATCATTTTATCGTTGCCGAAGAAGGCAGTGGTACAGGCGTGCCCACTGATCCCGGCGCGTATTGCTGGTATATCGATCCACTGGACGGCACGACGAATTTTACGCATCACATCCCGCATTACGCGGTGTCGATTGCGCTGACGCTGGCCGGGGAACCAACCCTGGGCGTGATTTATGATCCGTCGATGGATGAGTGTTTCACGGCCATTAAAGGCGGCGGCGCACACCTGAATGGCAAACCGATTCATGTTTCGCAAATTGCGGACATGGAACAGGCCATGATCATCAGCGGCTTTCCCTACGACAAATGGACGAACCCCAGCAACAACAGCGAAGAATGGAATGTCTTTGTGCTTCGTACACAGGGCATGTTATGTACCGGGTCGGCGGCGCTCGATTTGAGTTATGTGGCGGCGGGACGCGCCGAAGGTTATTTCGAAGCGGGGCTGAAACCCTGGGACTTGATGGCCGGGGCACTGCTGGTGCAGGAAGCGGGCGGGCGCATCAGCAATTATCGGGGGCTGATGGACGGCGTCTACGAGGGCAAACAGATCGTTTCCAGCAACACACTCGTCCACGAACGGATGTTGACGATCCTGATGATGGGCACGATGGCACCGCGCCCAAATAAATAAGTCTGTAATTCACTCAGTATCTACTTTTAGGAGGCCGTGATGGTAGTCGATCTGCTGATGAATGGTTTGAAAAACCCCGCACCCGCCGCTCGAATCGAGATGCTCCGCGTCGTTGCCATGCTCGAGGAGACGCGCACGCTTGCCACACTCCGCAATATGATGACCACCGAAACTGACCCGAACGTGCTCAGCGTCCTGAAATGGGCGGGCAGCATCGTTTGGCGGGCGCAGCAATCAGGCTACAGCACCGAAGCCGGGATGCAGCAGGTTTTCCGAATTGAAGAAAAACCGAGTGAAGAACAGCGGCGCGAAGAAGAACTTTTGGCACGCCTTCAATATCAGTTCGATATGGAGCAGATCAAAGACCAAGATCGTGCCAACAAACGGAAAATTGGTAGGTCAGTGGTGATGGGCGCATTCGGCGCGGCCTTGACTGGCCCGATGATGAGCGCGACGATGTTAGCCAGCAGTGCAGGCAAAGTGGCCGCGACATCAACTCCGGCACCCTCCACAGGGGAACGGCCTGTCGTCGCTACACAGTTCGTGACGCCGCAGCGCCCAACCACTTTTGATACCTCGGCCTGGATGAAACGTGCAGGCGAAGGCAGTTCAGCAGATCGGCAGAAGGCGCTCATCGAATTGCGCGCGATCAATAATCCGGCAGTGCTGCCTTTCCTGGGTTACCATTTCGCGCTCGGCCTGGATGATGCTGTTAAAAACGAGGCGCAGCGTGCGGGCAAAATGATCTACTTCAACTGGGTCTATTGGGCACAAGAAGACGCCAAAACAGCGGCGGCAGCCGAAGCCTCACAATCCGAGGTGGCAAAAATCCTGGCGAAAGCCGAAGCCGCCCGCGAGTCGCGCAAAAAGAAATAGCCTTACCAAATGCCAGTGTTTTCTACCCTGATAGGGATGTTGAACGCCAAACCGGAAATTCTGCGGGTGGATAGCGGCCTGATTCGATGAGCGCGGCACGATCATTGATCCGTGCATCATCATTTATTTGCAGTAAAAAGATAGTAACCCGACCTATTGGCGTCAAAGGTCGGATCACTGCACCGTTGAGTTGAAAGTGGTCTGCCCATCGATTCCGACGCGGATTGAATAACAATGCGATCTCGTCTGTATCGGGATCGAATGAGGCAAAATCGCTACCTTTGCAGCGATTACAATCTAAGCAACTCAAACATAGATTGGACTCAAATGTCTTGCCTCGGTGTTTTTCTGCGATGATGTGATCTAACTCAAAACTAAAAAGGCTGCTTTCCTGCGGAAGTAGGCAGTATTCACAGCAAGCATTCGCGCGGGCAAGTACCTGTCGCCGAATTGCCTCTGGAATATAGGTCATACCAAATCCGGGTGTATACTCAGGGAATGAGACGCCTAAAAATAGAAGCACACCAAAGTTTGGAAGCAATAGAGAAGCGCTATCGGAGCAG
>JBBSEU010000061.1:0-22604 GCA_038239365.1 Aggregatilineales bacterium | reverse complement strand
GGCGTTCAAGCTGACGGCGGACGAGATCGGGCTGATCGAGAAGGCGACGAAGTATCCGTATGGTGAGGTATGAGTTGCGACTGGTATATTTGGTACAATAGGCAATGAGATAACAGCAAGGAATCTCAGGCATGGAAATCACTTTTACTGCCACCAAACCACCCCTTTCGGTAGACAGGGACGGCACAATCCGGGTCAGTGATACCCGCGTCACCCTCAGGACTTTGATCACTGCCTACAAACAGGGTGCAACGCCCGAACAGATCGCCGAAGCGTTCACAACCCTCAAACTCGCTAATGTCTACCTGATTCTTGGTTATTACCTGGAACACGAGGCGGAAATCGAGACGTATCTCAGTACACAGGAACAACGCGCTGCTGAGCTGCGCCATCAGAGTGATGCGGCGTTCCACAAGACTGCACTTTATAAACGTCTCATGGAAGCCAGGCAGAAGCCCAATGGCAATTCGACTACTCGCTGACGAAAACTTCAACCACGCGATCTTTCGTGGCTTGCGTGAAAAAGCGCCAAATCTGGACATCATCCGCGTACAAGACGTAGGTTTGACAAACACGGACGATTCCATAATCCTGGCCTGGGCAGCCCAGGAGCATCGTCTCGTTCTTACCCATGACGCCAATACGATGACCGACTTCGCCTATGAGCGTGTACGCGCTGGTCAAGGAATGCCAGGAGTCATCGAAATTAGCCTTAAAGTTCCCATTGGCAAGGCCATTGAGGAAATTCTGGTTCTGGACGGCTGCACCGCAGTAGGGGAACTGGAAGGCCAGGTGATCTATCTACCACTGTGAAAGGCTGACGGCGGACGAGATCGGGCTGATCGAGAAGGCGACGAAGTATCCGTATGGTGAGGTGTAGGGCTGTTGATCGAGAAATGGAGGAAATTATCAAATGGATACCTTAACCCAAACGGTGTACGAGGTCGTTGTAGGATATGCCCGCAAAGGCTTGAACAGCCAAAGCTATCTTACTCATAACGACGACAACACGATCTTTTCAGTGATCACGGTCACTGCGAATAATACTTCTTTTGTGAGTTTGCTGGTTCGCATCTCGAACTCAGCGGTCATTGTGGAGCAAGATCAAAACGATAAGGCATTCGTTGATGCGCTCCTGCAAGCCGGTGTCCAACGTGAAGCGATACGGCTGGCATATAAAGGTGAACCTATGCCTGCCGCTGTGTAAAATTACGTTGTTGTATGAAGGCTTTGCACCGGGGACTTGAGTTCCAGGCGATTTGGCACATACTGACTGGCAGGAAAGTAAAATTAGGGACAAAACGATGACAACTCGTGTTAGTGGGACGTTTGAAGTTAAGGTAAGCCCCCAGAAGCTGGAAGACGGCGTTGGTGATCCAACAGTAGGTCTGATGAGCCTGGATAAGCAGTTCTTCGGCGCGCTCGAAGCAACCAGTAACGGTCTGATGGTGGCCGTTGGTACGGAGGTGGATGGTTCGGCGGGCTACGTGGCGATGGAACGAGTCACGGGCACACTGAATGGCCGCAGCGGTACGTTCGCCCTTCAGCACGGCGGCACGATGACACGCGGCAGGCAGCAGCTTTCCATCGCGGTTGTGCCGGATTCGGGTACGGGGGAATTGACCGGGATCGCCGGAAGTATGAACATCGACGTTGTTGACGGCCAGCATGTATACGAGTTGGATTACGAACTTGCCGTGCGCCAGGACAGCAGCACGCCGACTAAAATGGTGTGAAGCTACTCTTGCGGCGGGCTGGCTGCGGCGTGAATGGGCAGCCGCACATAGAATGTGGCACCCGCGCCCGGTGTGCTTTCCACCCAGAGTCGCCCGCCGTGTGCTTCGGCCAGTCGCCGCGCAATGACCAATCCCAGGCCAGTGCCGCCGCCCTGACGCAGCCCTAACTCCGTCTGGCGAAAGGCTTCAAAAATAATAATTTGTTCTTCGGGAGCGATGCCCGGCCCGGTATCCCGCACGAACATCAACAGCGTAATTTCGTCTTCCTGCTGCGCGCTCAGGGTGATGCTGCCTTGCTGTGTAAATTTGCAGGCGTTGGAAATCAGGTTGAACATGATTTGCCGGATACGCCGCTTATCGCCCGTTACCAGTGGCAGCGTCGGCGTAATCTGACGGATCAACTGAACAGGCTTATCGGCCAACAGTGTTTCGGCGGCAGCCAGGACGGTATCCAGTTCGGCTTGCAGATCGATATCGGTTTCGATGAACAAGGTGAGCATGTTCGATTCGATCTTGGTCATATCCAGCACATCATTGATCAGGCTCAGTAAATGATGGCCGCTCGTGATCGCTTTGGTGAGCGCATCGACCTGCTTTTCATTGACCGGGCCCAGCATCCCGCGCGCCACGAACTTGGAAAAGTTGAGGATCGCGTTCAGCGGTGTGCGGAGTTCGTGACTCATGCTGGCAAGGAACCGACTCTTGGTGTTATCCACTTCGCGCAGTCGTTCGACCACCTGCACCTGTTCGTTGAACAGGCGCGTGCGCTCGACAGCAGCGGCGGTCAGGTCGGCCACCGAACGCAAAAAGTTCTTCTCATTTGCCGTAAAGATGCGGGGGCTGGGCACGGTCAGATTCAGCAGCCCGATCACGCGCTGTCCCAGGATCAACCCGGCGGCCATCATCGCGCTCACGCCGCTTTTCCGATAATAGGCGGCGGTATCTTCGCGCATCGGCGATGGTTTGTTCAGGTCTTCAACGACGAACAGCGTCTCCTGTGCCCAGCCCTCAATGGAAGCCGCCTCAAAACGCAAATGCGGATCGATCACGATGGATTGACCGGCAGGACGGATCGCCACAATATCAAAGTAAACCGCACTGGCTTTATCATAATTTTCATACAGGCTGAGCGTCAGATTGTAGGATAGATCGTCCAGGCTGCGCGCAATCGCCTCCACGATCCCGGTGTAGGACTGCGCCGCGTTCATCTCCTGGCTGACCTGGTACAGTCGTTCCATCTCCTGGCGGGCGGCTTGCGCGCTCAGGTAGGCGCGTCGCCCGGCAATGTTATCCGCCAGGCGCGGCATCAGGATCACGATCAATTCCTGGAGTTCGCTGTCAAACGTCTGGGGAAGCACCCAACCAAAGCTGAGCAGCGCCTGCCACTGCCCGCCCGATTTGAGCGGTATCAGGATCGCCGCACCCATCCCGATCTGGCGCGCGAAGGCTTTCTCCGCCTCATTCCAACGCGCATTATTCTGTAAATCGGGAATGAACATGGGTTGGCTCTCGATTTCGAGAAGCTGCCGCAAGCCCGGATAAGTTTCTGCCGAATAATATTTGGGGAGTAATGGTTCGGCAGGAAGAGGAAGTGCATCGGCGCGCGTGTAGGCCACTATTTCCACAAATAACTGCTCGTTTGATTCACCCATGTGAAAGTAGGACAAAATTGCAAACGCAGCACCGTAGGCGTAAGCGGCAGGCGCAATCGCCGCCAGGATCATTTGTTCATTGGTAGCCTGGGTGACACGGCTGTTGATTTCGCTGAGTGTTTCGGCTCGACGCCGTGCCTTTTCCGAGGCACTGAACAACTGCACATTGTTGACCGCGATCCCAAGCTGTTCGGCAAAGGTGGTCATCACACGCACATCATCCGGCGAAAAGCGATTGGCGGTTTCGGCCTGGCAGTCCAGCACACCGATCAATCTGCGGCCAATTTGCATCGGCAAGACCAGTTCGGATCGCGTGTTGGGGAGCAGCAGCACGGGCAGATAGCGCGGATCGTTAAGCGTATCGTTGGATAAGACCACCTGACGTGAGCGAACGGATTCTGCCACCAACCCGGCGTCCGTCGAGGAAAGGCGAAGGCCAGCCCCTTTAACGGCGACACCGACACTATCGATCCCCGCCTCGAAGGTTACACAGTCGTTTGCCGGATTGTACAAAAATACGGCAACGTGATACAGGTTGAACCCTGTTTTTGTGCGCTCGGCGGCGGCTTGTAATAACTCGGTCAGATCAAGCAGCGTGGTGATCTGACGCGAAATATCGGCGCTCACTTCCAGATCGCGGGTTCGTTCGCTGACTCGCTGTTCAAGCGTATGAATCAACTCGGAAAGGCGCATCGTCATGGTGTTGAGCGCCAGTGCAACCATGCCCACTTCATCCTGACTGGTCAGCGGCGCTTTAGCTGTCAGATCGCCGTTCGCAATTCGATCTGCAACGTCGCTAACTTGCAGCAGAGGGCGGATCACCGACTGACTGACCAGGACGATCCCGCCCGCCGCAATCACAAAGACAACCGCCAGCGTCAATGTCAGTGTCGATTGCAAATTCCGGGACTCGGCGTAGGCCGTGCGAAGATCGTCACTGATCACAAACCGCCACTGATCCATCGGCACACCGGACGGATTGTTGATATTGCGTTCCTGATACACCCGTCCCGATGCCTTGATTAAATCCGCGCTCAGTCCGTCCGTGATTACTGGCGGTGCTTCCAAACGTGCGATGGCCGGATCGCCAAACAGTGCGACGCTATCCTGCATATGAGCATCCATCAGCGCGGCGGCTTGCCCGGCCTGATCGAGCAGCAGTAGTTGGTAGCGGGAGATGCTGCCAGACTGTCGAAATACAGCTTCCAACACTTTGCGGGCGCGAAAGCTGCCGATCAGGATACCCGCTGGCTGCGACTGATACATCACCGGAACACCAATCGTGATCAAGGCTTCGGGCGGCAAATTCAAGTCGCTGGCGGGTTGGCTCAAGCGTATTGGGAACAGGTAGGCACTGCCCGACGGCAAGTCTCGAATTTTTTGGAAAGTGTCATCAATCGGTTCAGGGAGCAGCCTGTCAACCGGTAGCAGGATGCCGCTGATCGCATCACCGATCAGTCGCGTGCGGGCCTGTATGATAACTTTACCACGTGCATCTATGTAGCGGATTTGGCTGTACGGCTGGTTGCCATCGGTGATCTGGCCGACGATCTGCGACCCAAGCCCGGCCTGCGCCATGATTTGCTCATTTTTGGTACTGTTTTCACTGGCATCCAAATAGCCTTGCATCTCGACGCTGCTTGCCATGCTCAGCAAGTCGCGCGCCTGTGTATCAAGGCTTTGCGTAAGCGGCATTTGTACGCTGTTTAAGACTGTCGAAAAGTTGGCGCGAATATTTTCTTCAATGAGCGCATTGACAGGCAGCGGCACGCGGATCAAAAATACTAAAAAAGCGACCAGCAGCGCCACAAAGATCGGGATCAACAGCTTGACCCGAATTGATAACTGCCGGAGTCGGGAACTATTCGGCATTGGGCGTCCTGACGTTCAGCTATTTATAGGATAGCCTTGCGATGATCATCAAAATTATAGTGCCGATCATTGTCAGGATGCCACTCCTGCGAAGCAGTGGAAATATAAATATATTGTGGATTAAGAAATCTACAGATCATTCTAAGGGACTGATTCCCCTGTGCCTTGAGCTGTCACCGGCATTGCATACCTGAGGGTGATTTGTTCGCGTGGAACACCTGCATTGATCAGCGCCTCAACGAGTGGACGATCTGTCAAATCTTCTTCGATGATGACCTGATTGCCTTCTATACGTGCCAGGACAACTACAGCGGCGGGTTGATGGCGTTCAGGCCAATCGATCACGTTGACAGCATAAATGTGTTGTTGGTCATTGGCAAGTGGATAGGTTCGCAAATTCAGACCGCCGGACGCATAACTGAACACAACTTTTTTGACCAGATTATCTAATGAATCCACTCCACGACCTCCTCGCTCACAATGTCAATAACCACCAACTTGAGACTCGCCTGTTGAATTGCGATGCTCACTGCATTATCTCTCATCAGGCGCACATACGCTTCAAACGGAATTGCCAAATAAATGGGGGTGGTAGCTCGGTTCGCTGCCACTGCTGCCCGGTAAAACTGATATTGCCCAATCGCGGTGTAGAACTCCTGCAAGTCGGTCTGAGGATTCGTGAAGCATTTTACCTCTAGAATAATGGCTTGCTCATTCTGGCCGTTTTGCGTCCGCTCAAGAATGCAATCCGCATAAACGGTATGCTCGTTTGTGCGGATCGCAAATGGTTTGCTGAGGATAGTCCACCCATCCTTTTGCAAAGCACGCAGCACTTCGGGTTCGCAGGCATCTATTGCCGACAACGCTAGTTAAGTGCGTTCTCCAAGGCCGCACCTGTCAACGAGTGCTTGGCCTCAAGAAGCTGCTTTGGTGTACCCTCAAAGATGACCCTTCCACCCTTGTTGCCGCCTTCAGGCCCCATGTCAATGATCCAGTCGGCATTCTTGATGACATCCAGGTTGTGTTCAATCACGATGACAGTGTTCCCGGTATCAACCAGCCCATTTATCACGGCCATCAAGTGGCTAATATTCGACATATGCAAGCCCGTCGTTGGCTCATCCATGACATAAATACTGCCCTTTTTGTGCAATTCGGTAGCCAGTTTGATGCGCTGGCATTCGCCACCCGACAGGGTACTCAGGGGTTGACCCAGAGTAAGATAATCCAGACCAACGTCACTCATTGCTTTCAGGGTGCGGACAACTTCCTTAATGGTAAAATAGTCAAGAGCCTGCTGAACGCTCATTGCCAGTACATCAGTGATTGACTGCCCATTGAGTTTATAGCCCAGCACTTCGTCCTTGAAGCGTTTGCCACCGCAGACTTCGCAAGGCATCTTGACCTCATCCAGGAAGGCCAGATCGGTGTACACAACCCCCAACCCCTGACAGTTTTCGCACGCCCCTTTGGAGTTGAAACTGAACAGCGATGGGCTGACTTCGTTGGCGGTGGCGAAGGCTTTGCGAATGTCATCCATGATGCCCGTATACGTGGCAGGGTTGGAACGTGTCGAGATACCCACCGCCGATTGGTCAATCACTATCGCGTCGGGATGCTGGCGCAAAAATACCTGATGAATAAGCGAGCTTTTGCCTGAACCCGCCACGCCAGTTACGACGGTCAGAACGCCGGTGGGTATGTCGACACTGACATTCTGCAAGTTGTTGACACGCGCATTCGTAATGGCGAGTTTGCCCTTTGCCGGACGGAAGTTGTCCTTGAGCGGCATTCCCTGATTCATGTGTTTGCCCGTGAGCGTATCGGCGTGGAGCAAGTTGGCAAAATCGCCTTCATACACAATCGTACCGCCACGACTCCCGGCGTATGGGCCAATATCCACAATATGATCGGCTATCCGAATAACATCCGGGTCGTGTTCCACTACCAGGACGGTATTGCCCTTATCACGCAGCTTTTGCAGGAGTTCGTTTAAGCGGTGAACATCGCGCGGATGTAAACCGATACTTGGCTCGTCAAAGACATACATCACCTCTACGAGGCTGCTGCCCAGATGTTTGACCATTTTGATGCGCTGCGATTCACCCCCGGAGAGCGTATCGGTTTCTCGATTGAGGCTGAGGTATTCGAGGCCAATATCTATCACATCTTGCAGTCGTTCGATGAGTGTGGCAACAATAGGTGCAGCCACCGGGTCTTTTATCGCCCTGATAACCTCGATCAGTTCGTCAATCTCCATAGCCGACAGCTCGCCGATGTTGCGCCCATTAATTTTGGAACTCAGCGCCATCTGGCTAAGGCGTGTGCCCTTGCACAGCGAACAGGGGCCAAAACTCATGTAGGGCGCAACCGCTTTCTGGGTGCGCTCCGACATGGTTTTTACATCGCGCGTGATGAACTTCTGGGTGAACTTGTCAACAATCCCCTCGAATGTAAAGTTGACAGACTGACCGCCCATCTGAATATTACCCTTACGCGGTTTGCTGTGGAGTAGGATGTCCATTTCTTCGTCCGTGTAGTCAGCCAGTTTTTTGTCCATATCGAACAAGCCTGACTGGGGGTGGATACTCCATCCCCAAATCCATCTTTTAGCGGATTCGTTGCTGACAGCATACTCTGGGAACAAGATGGCACCTTCGTTGAGCGATTTGGATTTGTCCAGAAAGGCATCCAAATCCACACCTATCTTGCGACCCAGACCGTTGCACTCCGGGCACATGCCCTGCGGGTCATTGAATGAAAAGACGTTGTAGTTGCCCACATGAGGTTGTCCGATGCGCGAATAGAGCAGCCTGAGTACGGAAGAAATGTCGGTAATGGTGCCCACCGTCGAGTGCGATCCACCGCCCAGGCGCTTCTGGTCAACGACAATTGCCATGCTCAGGTTTTCGATGGCGTCCGCATCGGGTTGGGCATAACGCGGCAGGAAAGTGCGAACGAACGTACTGAACGTGTCGTTTAACTGGCGTCGCGCTTCGGCAGCGATAGTGTCAAACACAATGGACGATTTACCAGAGCCGGAGACGCCAGTAAAGATAGTGATCTTATGTTTGGGAACGCGCAGCGAAACATCTTTAAGGTTGTTTTCGCGGGCACCGCGAATTTCGATATATTCCTGGGGCACCATTACTCACTCTTATTTCTTGTGATCGATTCTATCACGGTCAATTTCCCCGACCTATGTTGGCTCCCCGTGAGGCCGTTTACGATGCGGTTAACAGGCTTTTTGCCCCTTCAATATATTCCAACGATTGATGCCGGAAGTAGGTGTTATACAGTTCGGCATAGTGGCCGCCCTGTGCCAGCAACTGATCGTGCGTGCCCTGCTCGATGATCTTGCCCTTTCGCAGGACGATGATCCGATCTGCATTTTTGATCGTTGAAAGGCGGTGCGCGATCACGATGGACGTGCGCCCTTCCAAAACAATGTCCAGCCCTTCCTGAATCAACGTCTCAGTGAACGGGTCAATGCTGGCCGTTGCTTCATCCAGAATGAAGATCGATGGGTTTTGAAGCTGCACACGCGCCAATGCCACTAACTGCCGCTGCCCCATCGAAAGGTTGCCGCCACGTTCGCCAACTTCGGTGTTCAAGCCGTTCGGCAGTGCCTTGATCCAGTCACCGCCGCCGACCAGATGAGCAACCCGCGTCACTTCCTCATCGGATGCGCCCGCCTTGCCATAGCGAATGTTGTTCAAAACCGTTCCATCGAACAAAAACGGCGATTGTGTGACAATACCCAATCGCGCCCGATAATCGGCCAGATCAAGGCTGCGCGCATCGCGTCCATCAATAGCCAGCCGCCCGCTCTGGAACTCGTAGAAGCGCGCGATCAGCTTGCCGATACTCGACTTGCCCGATCCGGTGTGCCCGACCAGCGCCAGCGTTTCGCCCGGCTGAATTGTCAGAGAGAAGTTTTCCAGCACGGGTTCGTCGTCTTTATAGCGAAAATCGACATGCTCAAAGCGAATTTCGCCTTTGATTTGTGGCAGCTTGACGTTATTGGTCTGTACCACTTTCGATTCGGCGTCAAGCAGCGCAAAGACGCGCTCACTGGCCGCCAGACCAAGCTGGAACTGACTCCAGAACGAGGCGATACTCGTCAGCGGGAACCAAAACAATGCCAGGCCTTGAATGAACAGGAACCAGTCGCCTGCACTCAGTACCCCTTCGCGCGCGGTGATGCCGCCGAAGTAGACCAGTGCCGCCGTGCCGATCCCGGCCAGAATGTCCAGAATCGGGAAGATGCCGCTGAACACATAGCCGGTTCGCAGGTTGATGCGGAACGACTGATCGTTCACATCAAGGAATTCGTCGTAGATAACTTGTTCCTGCCGGAAGGTCTTGGCAACGCTGATTCCGCTAACTGTTTCCTGAACGTGTGCGCTGACAACGGCACTTGCCCGGCGCGACTGCGTGATCGTGTAACGCGCCACACGTCGGAAAGCCAATGCTGTCCCCATGATGAACGGCGCAAGCGCCAGCACCATGAGCGTCAGACGCAGATTAACGTGAATCAGGTAGCCGAGCAGCAGCACAATCAACAATAACTGACCGACCAGATCAATGGTCAGTGTCACAACCTGGGCGAACTGCTGCGTATCGGATGTGACACGGCTAACGATCTTGCCAGACGGATAGATATCGTAAAAAGATAGATCGCGCTGTGTCACCGCCTCGAACGCATCTTCGCGCAGTTGCAGCACGACGTTACCAATCGCCTCGGACGACAGGCGGCGGCGAACGAAGTTGAACACCCACGATAAGCAAGCCAGCGCCGTGATCAACCCGGCAATAGCGAGCAGATTTGGTGCAGCATTGCGCTGAATCTGGTCAATACTTTGCGAGATGATGATCGGCAGCCCGGTATCCACCAAGGACGCCGCGACAATCACGATAGCGACAATCAGGATACGGTGCGCCTGGGGGCGAAAATATTTGGCGATACGGCTGACAAGCTGATTATCGCCATAGGAACGATCATAGTCTTCGGCATCGAGTCCATCCATCAAGAATCCCAAGATGCTTCTCCCTTTCTAGTGTCACTATCGGTCTTATCGAAAATTCGGCGGGCCTTGCCGAACGCGCTCCTGCATTCGCTTTGTGTATTCACCTGACCATTGTGCTTCCCAGTTTGCGCCAAAGCGCCAGGGATCAATCGTTTCGATCCACCACGTCACGCCCAATTCCGCATAGGGCGCAACCAGATCGGCATCACGAGTCGGGTCGTCGCCGGGCGTTGCGCCGCTGTGAACCACATCGAAGGGCGCATCGCTGGTACGGTGCTGCCGAATATAGGCTAACGCCGTGCGCCAATCATCCAGCGTCATGCCGCCGTCGTTCTTGCCGGGAATGAACCCGTCCCAACGTGCCGCGCGGCGCATTGGCGGCTTGTTCGGCCACCAACCGCCCACCCAGATCGGGATACGCGGCTGCTGAACCGGTGGCGGCACGAACTTCACTTCTTTCAACTGATATTGCTCACCGCTGTAACTGAACGGCTTGCCTGTCCAAAGTCCGGTTAGCACGTCCAGACCTTCATCCAGCTTTTTGGCGCGCACTTTAGGATCGGTTTGTTCACCAAAGAAGCCGTAATCCCACTGAACCGGATCGCCCAAACCAACACCTAACGTCAAGCGTCCATTCGACAGTTGATCGAGCGAAGCCGTTTCGCGTGCCAATTTCCAGGGACGGCGGCGCGCTACAGGCGTGATCAATGTGCCGAACCGAATATGTGTCGTACTCATTGCGACGGCGGCTAATCCAACCCAGGGATCAACAATGCGATGAAAACTTGGATCGAACATGATGTGATCCCAGATGAAAAAGCCATCCCAACCCGCCTTTTCGGCCTCTTTTGCCAGTTCAGCCAGCGCACGCGGATCGCCAAAATCACCGAAGGGCGGAATGTTCATCCCATATTTCATGGCTGCGCGCTGGTTTGAATAGGTTGGGCTGGTTCAGCTTCAAGCGGCGGCAGTGCCATGTCGTAGCGGGCGAAGATACGTCGATAATCAGGCGAACGCTGTAACAGTTCGTCATGTGTGCCGTCAGCCACCACACGTCCGCCATCCAGCACGATAATATGATTTGCCCAACGAATCTGGGATAAACGATGCGTAATCAGGAGGGTTGTGCGGCCTAGCTGAGCGCGCCGGATCGCTTTTTGAATTTCGTCTTCGGTGGCACTGTCGATAGCACTGGTTGAGTCGTCCAGGATCAAAATGCGCGGATTGCTCAAAAAGGCGCGCGCCAATGCCAATCGCTGACGCTGACCGCCGGAGAGCGTCACCCCCCGTTCACCGATTACTGTCTTGTACCCATCCGCGAACGACATGATGAAGTCGTGCGCCTGGGCCTCACGCGCCGCCTGTTCGATCTGTTCCTGTGTCGCGCTTGGATCGCTAAAGGCGATGTTCTCGGCCACAGTTCGGGAAAACAGGAACACATCCTGCTCGATCTTGGAGATTTGCGAACGGAGTGCCGTCAAATCCCATTGGCGCACATCGACGCCATCCACCAACACGCGGCCATAGGTGGTATCGTAGGTGCGATTGACAAGCTGCGTCAGCGTACTTTTGCCCGATCCGGTTTGCCCAACGATGGCGACAGTCTGACCCGGCTCGACCTTGAAAGTAATGCGATCCAAAACCGGATTGCGGTCATAGCCAAAGCTCACGTTCTCGAAACTGATCGCGCCCTTGATCGGTTGGTTGTAGCCGCCCGCATTCTCATCCAGATCGGTCTTGGCAGTGATGATGCTCAGGATACGCTCAGCGCCCACAATTCCGAACTGCACCAGCGAAAACGAAAAGACCGAAATGAACGTCTGGAAGCGCAGCAAACTGATCAAGCCCATGAAGCCGATAATCTGCGGGATCGTGATCGCGCCCTGACCGTAAAGGATCATCGCGTGCAAAAACGACAGGCCAATCGTCACGCCTAGCAGCAAGATGGGCAGATAACGCGCTTCGATCTGCCCCTGTCGCACGAAGAAATCACGGAACAGGCGGGCATTGCCGCTGAACTTGCGCCGTTCAAAGGCTTCCTGGGCGCTGGCCTTCACAACTTCGATCCCGGAGATCGTCTCCTCAAGCCCGGCGTTCATCTTGCCATACTGTTCACGTTGGCGACGGGCAACCGGGTTCAACTGCGCCATATAGGTACGCAGTGCGATCACATAGAACACTACGAAAATCAGCGGCATGAGCAGCAGATCGATCTTGATCTGTGCTACAAAGAATAGCGGTACAGCGATACCAATAATCGTATTAAAGATAAAGAAAACACCGGGATTGATCATGCCGTTTAACTGACGGACATCTTCAGTCGCGCGCGCCATGATGTCGCCCACCCGCTGCCGATCATGGAAGGTCTGGCTCTTGCCGAGCAAACTGGCGTAGAGTTCCTTGCGCGCGTCTGCTTCGAGATGCTGTGCCAGCGTCTCAATTGAGAGCGATTGTGCCAGGTTGGCAACGCCGCTCAGCATCAACACCCCCAGCACTGCCAACGATAGCTTGATCAGGCCGTCGGCTTCTGTGGGTTGAAAAATTTCCTGCGCTGCTTTGCCGATCAGGACGGGACCCTGTGCATAGGCGATGTTGCCGATGATCGATAGGGCGGTGGCTGCAAAAGCCAGCAGCTTGTAATCCAGTATGTGTGAGATGATCCAGCGGACGGCACTCGAATGATTGTACAAACGAGCGTCGTGTACGGTGAACTCAGCTTTCTGCATGATCCCTCCAGAATGCGCTAGAACTGACGATTTGAGACGGTTAAGCCGAACATCTGTTCAAGAGCGACAGGTAAGTATAACACCCTATCGCGGTTTCGCAACAGGTTGAGAACGCTTCGATTAACGACTTACAGGTGTTGGATTCTGGGGCAGAAAACAACAGAGACTGCTTGGTGAGTTTTAATTTTCATCAAACAATCTCCGTTCGTGTGAGGGTCATCAACTGTGGCGACGAGTAGATTTGAACTACCGACCATGGGCTTATGAGTCCCGTGCTCTGCCGCTGAGCTACGTCGCCATTGACCTGGATTCTACCAAATTGAGTGAGACTGTCAATGCTGAATTCGGCATGGCAGATACCGCCTGATGGCACGACTAAGGTATAAACCGGACTATCCTTTTTGATAGGTAGACTCAGCCGTTGGCGACTCGTATACTGTCTGGGAATGACCACAAATTATCCGTGAAAGGCTATTATGACGGACTTTAATCCGCAAAATGTCTACCAGAACGCGGTTGTTGGCGCTACGAAAAACCCGCTCATCCAGGAGTCAGATGCGATTGACGAAGAATTCGCCGAAGCCGCCAATCATGTCCTGAGCAATGCCGCAGAACTGGCACGCACCCTGATCAAAGCGCATCAGTCGGCCATTGCGATTGTTGTTCATAACGATTGGGGTTCAGTTCGGAAGTATTTCTCGTTATCGGAAAAATATAAAGAGTGGGCAAGTTACGCGACTCCAGCAACTGGCTATGGTATTCATTCCTGGTTGCTATCGCAGACGACGCCCATCCGTCTGACGCAGGCCGAACTCGAAGCCCATCCGGCCTGGAAAAACTTTGGGGTAGAAGCAGGCAAACATCCGCCGATGCGCGGCTGGCTGGCCGCGCCGCTGCTGGATCGAAAAGGCGTCAACTGGGGGTTGTTTCAACTCTCGGATAAGTTCGAGGGCGATTTTACCGAGGCCGACGAAGCGAACTTTGTACGACTGACTCAGGTGGTCTCGGCGGCATTGGAAGCCCTCTGGAACGTTCGGAATCTTAAGAAGGGCTTGCCACCACAGAGCTAAAAGCTATCAGTGGTCAGCATTCAGCACGGACAGGATGCTACCTTGATTGTATTTAATCAAGACGATACATCTTTACCGATCGGTGCCTGCTGAAAGCTGATTGCTGAAAGCTGACCGCTAAACGATGCTGAAATAGCCCACCACAAACGACTGTGGCACGCCTTCCAGCCCAATCTCGACGCGATAATCACCGGGCAGTAAGCCATAGGTGTAATCGTAGATCGAGATGTTTTGTACCGTACCTGTGCCGCTCAGTGTCCAGGGTTCACGCCGTTCGATGAATAACACATTGTTCCGATACCAGCGCCGCACAATCATCGTTCCAACGGGCGGATTGACGTAGTTCCAGCGCGCAAAAACTTGCAGCGTGCCTACAGGGAACAAATAGCCTGACAGGCCGCCCGGCATAGTGCTGAATGTGAGTGTGTTGAAGACGCCGGGCGCGGCATCGCCAATCGTGAACGCCGTCTCTGCCCGCACCGAAGGCGTATCGCGCAGGTAAACCGCCAACCGATAGCTACCCGCCGCCAGTCCGCGCTCGTAGTCGTACAGGGCAATATGCGTCAAGCGCCCGTTCGATCCCCAGTAGGCACTCCATGCTTCGGGCACTGAGCGGATCAACACGCCGTTCAAGTACCAATCACGCACTACGATTGCCCCAACCGGAATATTTGCGTAGTTCCAGCGGGCGCTGACAATCGTTGTCCCCACCGGAAAGCTGGTCATGGCCGCGCCCGCCGGACTGCTGCTCACCGTCAAATCGGTGAAGCTGGCATAGGTCACAGGTGGCGGTACGGTGACTGGATAGCCCGCGATTACGAAGTCGCCGATGATCTGCGCCGCCGCATAGCCACGCAGCGAAATGATCACATGGTAGTAGCCCGGCGTCAATCCGTTGATGTAATCATAGATCGAGATCGAGGTGAGTTGTCCGCTTGCGCCCCAAAATGAACTCCAGGGGTCTTCGCGCTGAATCGCCAGCACGCCATCCCGATACCATTGGCGCAGCAGTGTTGTACCCGCCGGGATGTTGTTGTAGTTGAAACGCGCGAAAATCTCCGGCGTGCCAATCGGGAAATACGTTTGCGCGGGGCCGCCTTGCGTCGTGCTGAACGACAGCGCGCTAAAGTTCGTATTGACATTCAATTGTGGCGAAAGATTGCTGCCACTGGCCGCTTGAGGAGTGGGCGTCGTGTCCTGGGCATGAACCGATCCGCTGCTGAACATCAGGATCAACACGACAGAAACGAACGTTAGAGTGGCTAACAAACGCCGACTGGTGAGATGCGCCGTCTGCATAAATACCTCGTAGGTGTGCTTCAAAAACCGTCTGAGTCCCACTATACACCCACTGTTTTGGGCTGCACGGCGCAACCTCACTGATTACCGAACGATTCACCTACGGGCGTGCGGGCATTGCGTGCGCCTGAAAAAACTTCCACATCGTTTCAGTGGCGTTGATGTCTTGCGTCGTTTTGCCAAGCGGTAAGGCGATGGAACTGCCCGGCCAGGTGTGGCCGCCGCCCGCAATCGTGTACAACTGCACGTCGGCATTCATCTGGCAATCCGAGTAAGCACTGCCGCTCACGTCGCCGTTGCTGAAAAACGAGTCGGGGCCTTTGGTACAGCCGTTACGTTTTGCCCAGGCCGCAAACCACTCCTTGATCGGTGGAAAACGTTGATCCAGCGCGCCGTCATAGTTCACGAGCGGATCCGCCGTGCCGTGAAAAGCGACCAGCGGAATCGGATGCGCCGGGTTACAGCCATCCTCAAGCGGTGAGTACGCGCCCGCCACCGTCCCCACCGCCGCGATGCGATCCGCCAGTTCGCAGGCCAGCCGATTGGTCATGCCGCCGCCGTTGGAAAGACCATTCACAAAGATACGCATATCATCAACGCACAGTGATTTATCCAGCGCATCGAACAGCGCCCTGAAAAAAGCCACATCATCTACAAGCTGCCGATTGCCGAGGTATCCGCTGTTTCCAGCATACCAGCGCAGCGGCATACCCGTACCATTCGGATAAACGGCGATGAAGCCTTCCTTATCGGCTAACGTTGACCAGCCCGAATAGTTTTCCTGCTGCGCCGCATAACCCGCGAAACCATGCAAACTCAACACCAGTGGAACGAACTTTGTCCCATCATAGCCGGACGGGATATGCAGGCGGTACGGGCGCTTCAAACCATCAACGGTGATCACCTGCTCGATAGTTCCGCTGGGCATCGCGCTTTTCTTGCAGATTTCGGCCCGCGCGGATACGTTTTGCGTCGGACGCGCAACAACTAGCAGCGCCATGCACAGCAGATAGACAACGGATACCAGTCGCCTCATAGCAAAGTACCTTGTTAAGCCTGAAAGATGAGCCAACTTTACCACTCTTTAACAGTATATATGCCAATTATTTGTGGTATCGCCAAAAGTGGAAGTGCGGTAGGTGAAACTATGGGTGATTGCGGTACAATGCTCATTGGGATACCTCAATCATTCTAAATGCGGCGTGTCAGGAGGTTATGAGGAATTGTGTCTATCAAAGCCTTCTGGAGGATGGATCGCCTCATTGCACTGCGTGAAAAGCATGGTTGGTCGCAACGTGAATTAGGTCGGCAGAGCGGTATCACTGAGACGATGATTGCCCGCTATGAACGTGGATTCAACGATCCAAGTGTTCCCGCTTTGCTCCGTCTGACCGAAACATTTGGCGTCAGTGCCGATTATTTGCTGGGCACGACGGATGATCCGCGAGGTCATGTTGGCGACGGCCAGATGAGCGATGATGAACGCGCGATGTTAGAAGCATTTCGGCGCGATGGCTGGCGGGGTGTTATTCGGGTAGTGGCCGAGCGTATTCCTTAATTTATCGCCCAAATGCCGGGGAAACGAGTCCCCGGCTCATAGCCACTAACTAGCGGCGCGGCGTCGAAGTCGGTGGGAAGATCGGCTTGCGCGTCGGTGCAGCACCGGGCACTATTACCGGAGACTGCACCACTGAGGTAGACGTTGGCACATTCGGCGGCGGAAACGTCGGGAAACCTGGTATCGCTGTCGGCACTGTCACGCCTATCGCCTGTGTCGGCTGGATTTGTGGTTGCGGCTGTTGTGCAGGCGTCGTGTTGTTCACGATCACCGGCACGATCAGCGTTATCGAATGTTCCTGGCTGTCGTAGGCCGTCAAGCGCAAGTTGTACTGACCATCCGGGACATTGTTCGTATCCCAACCGCTCAGGAACGAGTTATCGGCGGTTGGCTGCGAACGGATCGGATCGCCGAGTTTAGCGGTCACATCAGGCCGCGCCGATTGCGCCAGTTCAAGCTGATAACGGCTGAAATTCGGCACATTGACCGATCCCATAACCTGAATCAGCCCCGAAACGGTTTGCCCCTGTTGTGGATTGGTGATCTTGACCACCGGGCGCGGCGTCGTTTGATCGCACTGTTGAGTCGGCGCGGGCGTGACCGGGATCGTCAGCTTGTGAGCAGTTGCCCAGGCTTGCCCCGCGCCCGTTGTGTTCAGCCAATTGAGCGCCGTTTCGTCCAGATTTGCCATATAGACTTTGGTAGTCGTGTAGTCCGGGCAATACTGGTTAGCGACGAGTCCACTGAATTGATCGACTTTCAGCACCTTGACGATTTGCTCAGCGGGAATCGGCGGGTTTGGCGCGAAGAACATCTCCTGTTTGCGCGACGCCGCCGGGCAGTCGGCAAAATCGGCTGAGCCATAATCGGCGCAAATGGTAATCGGTCCAACGGTTTGCGGCGCGGGGAACTGCTGTACAGGTTTGCCGTTCAGGGCAGTGGTCATCACCTGATTCCAGATCGGCGCTGCGCCCATAATGCCATTCGTGCCGATCATGGGGCTGTTATCGGCATTACCAACCCACACCCCGACGACCAGATCGGGCGTGTAACCCACCGTCCAGTTATCGCGCGAGTCGTTGGTAGTGCCCGTCTTGACCGCTGCCGGACGACCACCGGGCAAATCGAGCGGCGTGTTCAAACCAAACTCCAAACGGCGCGCTTGCGGGTCAGAGAGCATACTCGTCACCAGATAGGCGATTCCCGGCTCCATTTCCTGTGGCTGCGGGATCGGGTTGTTTTTGGCGTCGTACACAACCTGCTCTTTGCCATCGGTTGTTTTGGTGATGCGGCTGATCGCGTACAGATCGTCCAGCCGCTTGCCCTGATTGGCGAACAGCGCATAGGCTTTAGTCAGATCGTAAAGGCGAACTTCCGTCGCGCCGAGCGCCGTTGTCAGGCCAGCCGCGTCTGGCTGCGAAAGCGGAAACTTGAGACCGACGCGCTCCGCCATCGACTTGAAACGTTCCAGCGTCAGGTATTGGAGCGCCTTCACCGCCGGGATGTTAAGTGAATTGCCGAGTGAGTTGCGAACGGTTTGCGGGCCGTGGAACTGACCGTCATAGTTGCGGAACTGTGCGCCACCGATGGGGCCGGGAACATCCCAGATGATCGTGGCGGGCGTCCAATAGTTGTTATCGGGCGCGCGCTCAAAAGTCCCGGCATAGATGAACGGCTTGAGCGTCGAACCAGGCTGACGCGCGGCCAGCACGATATTCACCTGACCACTGATTGCGGCATTATTGAAATCGGCACTGCCCACCATTGCCAGGATCGCGCCGTCACTGGGTCGAACTGCCAATACTGCGCCGTTCGTCACATGCCGGGAGGCAAGCGCCTTCATTTGCGCGGCAACGGCTTGTTCGGCGGTTGCCTGCATATTCGGATCAAGCGTCGTGTAGACGTTGAAACCGAGTTTGTAGATCGCGCCCGTGCCGTACTTCGTCTCAAGTTCCTGCAAAATGTAGTTGACAAAGTGCGGATGGTTGTACGTATTCGAGGGCGGGTTGTAGGTATGTGCCTTCACCTGCGCGATCAGCACCACCGCCGTATCAATATCAGCCTGTGAGACACAAACGGGCGCTTTGTTATAGGGCGCGTGCTGCATCTGCAAGCAGCCCGTGCGAACCATCAGGCGCAGCACATCGGCCATACGTCCAAAAGCAGCCTCACGGTTTTGCACCGGGTCATAAGTGGCCGGGGCTTGCGGCAAACCCGCCAGGAATGACGATTCGGCAAGGTTCAAATCTTTGGCGTGTTTATTAAAGTAGGTTTGCGAAGCGGCTTCGATCCCGTAGCTGAAGTTGCCATACGGAATCTGGTTCAGGTACATTTCCAGAATCTGGTCTTTGCTGTAGCGACGGCTGATTTCCGATGAGACAATGATTTCGATCAGCTTGCGGCCAGAGCGCGACTGAGACACTGTATTTGGGTCAAAGACGAGCGCGCGCGCCAACTGCTGTGTGATCGTACTCGCGCCGGAAACCGTCTCGCCCGCGCGCGTATTTTGCAGCACGGCACGAATGATGCTGATCACGTCGAAGCCGGGGTTCTCGTAAAAACGCGGGTCTTCGGTGGAGATCGTCGCGTGGATCAGAAAGGGCGAAATATCCCCCAGCCGAACGATTTGCCGCTTGCCACCGTTCGGATCGTTGATCTCGGCCAGGACGTTACCCGCCGAATCCAGGATATGCGTTGTCTGGAAGGTGTTGCTGGCCGCCTGGGGCAGTGCCGCGATGGCCGCGTCATATTGATTGACGATGGAATAGTATCCCAGCACTGAACCCACAATGCCGATCAGGGCGACGATCAGCGTCAGGAACACGGCTACAAGCGCGCCGCGTACCACACAGCCCGTAAGCCGCGTCCGATCTGCTGCTACATCAGTCGGTTTTTCGCCATAGTTGGGCTGTTCACCGGGGGTGTAGGTGGCGGCGGGGCTGGGGATGGTTGCACCATTGGCCGCATCTGCGGCAACCGCGCTGCCCACTGTGGCGGCATCCGCCGCGCTATAACGTACCGCTGCGCCGGGCACAGTTGCGCCGGAGACTGCCGCGCCCGGCACAGTCAAATCGCCCGCGCTGTCCTGGTAATCCGACGACGTGTCGCGTGGCGTTCGCAGCGTATTATCCAGATAGGGTGCCGAGCGGCCTACCATCGTCGCGCCCATATCCTGAATCGGCACGCGCTGTGGCAGCGGCATCCCAAATTCATCAAGGGGGATATTCGGCGTCGAAGTCGGCGGAAGATCGGCAGGCGTCACAACACCCGCTGTCCCAGTGACTTGTGGCGCAGCATCAACCGGATCGGGGGCGCGTCCCGGCGGCGTCCCTTGAATCCAATCGTTGCCATTGTATTTGTACCAGCGATCCGACTCCATGCCGATCATCCACCAACTGCCGGTGCTGTCCAGAATCATCAGCTTTCGCAGTTCAGAGCGCAGTTGATCGCCGCTGAGCGTGCCCGCCGTATATTTGCGGCGCAAGACCTGTACCTGCTGCTCCACGTCGGTGAATCGCTGTGTAAGGGTGTCGCTGGTAGCGGGCGTCGCCAGTTGTGCCACCAATTGCGCGTTCGTGACATTCGGCGTTCCGCTGGTCTGCGATGCGCTGGGCTTGAACACGGGGTTAGCCGCTGGGACAGGGGTCATCATAGATCGGCTGGTGCCACCGGTTGCGGTTGGGATTGGTTCATTGATCGAGGGCTGAATCCCGGTGGGTTGCAGTGTCGCTTCGGCGGCGGGCGCAGACGACGTGGCTTGTTCGGGCACGGCCTGTTCCGGCACGGGCGCATCACCTTCGACCACGCCGCGCCCCGGTACATATTTGCTGTAGTCGATTTGATCGGAACGCACCGCGCCGCCCTCGTTGGAAGCAGGTTCGGGTGTGGCCTCCGCTACAGGTGCGGCTGGCTCTGGCGTCGATGACTCGACGGGCGTTTCGGGCGCAGGTGCAGCTTCAAACGGTTCGGCGGGTTCAGCGGCAGCAGCGTGCGCCTGCGCTGCTTTGACTTCGGGTGGCACAAACCAGCCGCCCGTTTTTTGCGGCGCGTCATTGGTGGGCATCGCAACGTTTGTTGCAGCGGGTTTTGGGGCTGGCGCGGCAACATCACCCGGAACAAACCATCGCCCCTCGGTTTTGGGCTTTCCTGACGGGTTCCGGCTGCCGGGTTGGTCAGACATAGGATTACCTCAGCAACTCTAAAAATGCACAGTCTGGGTTAAGAATGTTTGTGATTATACAACATCACGCAAACGCACAACAGCCGCCCGTTAGCTAAACAGAGGGCACACCTTGTATAAACAACAGATCAATGTAAAAATCCTGGCTATGCAACCCACCAGTTATCCGCACGTCAACGACGCCTTAAATCATTTATTGGCTCAGCTACAAACGATTCTGGCTGATAAGTTCGTTGGCTTATACCTGTACGGTTCACTGGTTACAGGCGATTTTGATGATGCCAGTAGCGATATTGATCTGCTCACGGTGCTGACAAGCGATCTTGAAGCGCGTGAATTTGATGCGCTGAACAAGATGCAGGCTGCATTTGTTTTAAATAATCCACATTGGGAAAATCGACTCGAAATCGCCTATGTATCGCTGCACGCGCTCGAAACCTTCAAGACGCAGACCAGCACGATTGGCGTCATCAGCCCCGGCGAACCGTTCCATCTCAAAGACGCCGGGCGCGATTGGCTGATGAACTGGTACATGGTGCGCGAAAAAGGCGCGACGCTGTTTGGCTCCACGCCCGATAGGATCATTGAAGCGATCTCGAAAGCAGAGTTCATCGAAGCGGTCAAAGCCTATGTGCGCGAATGGCAGGACTGGTTCGATGAAGGCGTCAAAACGCGCCCTTCGCAAGCCTATGCCATCCTGACCATGTGCCGCGCGATGTATACCGTTCAGAATGGTGAGCAGGTTTCCAAAAAACGGGCGGCAGTGTGGGCACAAAAAGAACTGCCAGAGTGGGCGACTCTGATCGGGGAGGCGCTCCTTTGGCGTAAAAACTGGAAAGATGACGCCGATCACGCGGCCACACTCCCCGAAGCGCGCCGTTTCGTACATATGGTGATTGATCGCATTCTTGGAAAGGACACTACGGAAATTCATGGTGGCTGACAACGTCGCAATCGGAGTCGATTTAGGCGGCACAAAGATCGCGTTTGTGTTGCTTGATCGGGCGGGGACTGTCCTGGCAAAGCATCAGGTGCCGACGGGCGCGGCAGACGGCACAAACGCTGTGATAGATCGGATCGCGGATGGCATTCAGCAGTTGATGGGAGGTTCGCCGATCATGGGCGTTGGGATCGGATCGCCGGGGCATGTCAACCCGGCGACGGGCGTTGTTCATTCCGCGACGAACCTGAACTGGTCTGATGTGCCGCTGGTTGCCGAACTTCGCAAACGTCTGCCCGCTGATTTGCCAATTATTTTGCACAACGATACGAATGCCGCCGTGCTGGGCGAAATGTATTTTGGCGCGGCGCAAGGCGTTCAGGATGTGGTCTTGATCGCGGTGGGGACAGGTGTTGGGGCAGGCGCGATCATCGGCGGCCAGATCGTTTTGGGCGCGAATAACTTTGCCACCGACATTGGTCATTTATCCCTGAATCCAGCAGGGCGGCAGTGTGCGTGCGGGTTGCGCGGTTGTGGTGAG
>JBBSEU010000060.1:0-22735 GCA_038239365.1 Aggregatilineales bacterium | reverse complement strand
TGGCGTCGCGCATCATGAAGACGCCAACGGTCAGCGCGGCTTTGGCATCACGGCCAGCCGCGTATACTTTGGCGCGGGGTGGCGGCGCATAACCCGAGTCGGCCATTTCGAGCGCAGTACGCTTGGCTGCCGCGATCTGATGGCTGCGATTCATCACGATTCGATCTGAGGAAGTCAGAAAGCCCATGTCGCGCGCGATCATGGCGCTCTCGCTGACCTTCGCCAGTGCGATTTGCTCGAACACTTTTTGCAGATGGGGCAGCGGATCGGCGTTCGGCGTTTGCATCACGGGCGAAAGGACGCGGCGCAACATTTCCTTGCAACCACCCCAGCCCGGCACGATTCCGACGCCCGTTTCCACCAGACCGATGTACAGTTCGGCGTGGGCAACCACACGCGCGGCGGCCATTGTCAGTTCCGCGCCACCACCCAACGTTTGACCAAATGGTGCAACCACGACAGGTTTAGGCGCGTAGCGAACGCGCATCATCATGTCCTGCCCGGCTTTAAGCGCCTGCTCCAATTGATCGAACTGACCGCCCTGTGCCAGCATCATCGCCAGGAACAGGTTCGCACCCAAACTGAAATTATCGGCCTGATTGCTGATGACCATGCCTTCGTAGCCCGCGTCGAGACTATCCAGACCGCGCGCCATCATCCTGAAAATATCATCGTCGAAGGTGTTGCCCTTGCTG
This sequence comes from Aggregatilineales bacterium, assembly GCA_038239365.1. Taxonomy (GTDB): domain Bacteria; phylum Chloroflexota; class Anaerolineae; order Aggregatilineales; family UBA2796; genus JBBRMW01. The sequence continues at coordinate 22,040 of JBBSEU010000060.1, read as the reverse complement.
TGCGCTTCGAGCAGGACGATCCCATCGCCCAGATCGATCAGGCTGGCACTTTCGTTGTGCGCGATTTCATGCCCGGCGTTCTTCAAATCTTTGAGGATGATGATATTTTTGTCTTCGGACAGATCGATATAACGGCCAACCGTCGGATCGTAGACGCCATTCACGCGGCCAACCGAGTCGCGCCGATAGAACGTCTCGATGCCCTGATCGAGCATTTTGTGAACCCAGGGCGCAACCGCGTAGCCATCGGCTTCCATGCGTGGCAGCGATTCACGGACGCCAATCGCGTCCCAAATCTCGAACGGCCCCATCTCGTGCGCGAAGCCCCACTTGTTGGCGTTATCAATGGCGGGGATACTGTCGGTGATTTCTCCCAGATGGCGTGAGGCATAGGCCAGATAGAAGGCGTGCATGTGCCACAAAAACTGCCCGGCGCGATCTGGCTCTGCGATCAGCGCCTTGATCCGTGCGCCTGTGTCCTCGATTTTGCGGTGCTTGCCGACGGAGTCGAAGCGGATTTTTTGCGGCGCTACATACTCGAAGGTTTGCAGATCGAGCGGCCAGAACTGCTTTTCGCCGTCTACATCGACGCGCTTGTAGAAGCCCTGACCGCTCTTGTTGCCAAGCCAGCCTTTTTCCAGCAAATGGCTGTAGACGCGCGTCACGCCCGGATCGCGGATGACTTCGCGCGACTCATCATCGGGGACGGCGTCATACAGGTTTTGCGCGACATGTACCGAAATGTCGTTGCCTACAATATCGCTCAGGCGGAATGTGCCCGACTTTGGACGGCCAATCAACGGGCCGGTGAGCAGATCGGTTTCCTCGACAGTGTAGCCGTTGTTGATCGCGTAAGCGGTTGCCTGATTACCCGCGATGCTGATGAAGCGATTGGCGATGAAGTTGGGCGTGTCCTTGCAAATGACAACACCTTTGCCCAAAACTTCCGTGCCAAACTCGGTCATAAACTGCACCAGTTCGGGATCGGTGTCTGCGCTGGGGATCACTTCTAGCAAGTGTAAGTAGCGCGGCGGGTTGAAAAAATGCGTCCCCAAAAAGTGCCGCCGGAAGTCTTCGCTACGTCCCTGAGCAATCGCATTGATTGAAAGGCCGGACGTGTTGCTGCTGACGATTGCGCCGGGTTTACGCGCTTCGTCCAGCTTCGCCATGAGTTCCTGTTTCACGTCCAGACGTTCGACAATGACTTCGATAATCCAATCCGCATCGGCCAGCAGGTGCATGTCATCGGCCAAATTGCCCGTCGTGATCCGGTTGGCGTCGTCCGGCAAAAACAGTTGGGCGGGGCGACTCTTGCGGAGTTTGGTCATGTTGTCCAGCACGACGGCGTTACGTTTGGCGGGCGGATCGCCGGGGTTTGTGCCTTTGGCGGCGATGTCGAGCAGCACGACGGGCACACCAACAGCGGCCAACAGTGAAGCAATGCCGCTGCCCATCGTGCCAGAGCCGATAACGCCCGCTTTGCGGATGTGATAAGTCATTTTTGGAGAGTCTCCTGAAATAAATCTGTGTGCGGAGATTGTACCTAATGTGCGTTAGGAGTGGGTAGCGGCAGTCGCGTCAGATAGGCGCGTCAAAACAGATTGTTAGTGACGTTCTTTCACCTGCTTAGCAGGTGATGCAGGTGTATGAGGCTCGCTAGCAAACCAGAAACAAACTCAGTGAAAACGAAAATCAAATAGGAGCAGTCAACATGAAACGGCGCAAGCCCCAGGTATCACCGTAGCGTACATGGTTGACCCAACCCTGAACACTGGCGGTCAAACGGTTGAAGTCAAGCCGCCGGGAGTGATAATAGGCGCGTTGTACTCGATAGCGGCGGCAAAAGTGAACGACATTACGTTGTTTCAACAGGCGATGCGTTGGGTAAACAACAAAGCCAAGCCAGGGTATGCCATGCTGCGTGGGGTCAACCTGTGCTTTGGACTTGTGGAGCATCAGGCGCATTCGACTCAGGCGGTCAATGATGGCCGCTTTCCAGTCCCACAACTGCTGCTTGCTGGTGCTGAACAGCGCAAAATCATCCACATAGCGCACGTAAGCGGAGCAACCCAGTTCGCGGATCACGAACCAATCAAACGGATTCATGTAGCAGTTTGACCAGAACTGCGATGTCAGGTTGCCAATCGGAAGCCCGCGCGGGCGAAGCGCCGCAAACAGATCGTCGCCGGGAAACCAGGTCATCGGGTACTCGTCTGTCAGAACCCCAACACCACTTGCCAGAATTTGATCGATCAGCCACAGAACGTTTTGATCGCCAATGACGCGCGCTAACTCGGCGCGTAAGATGGCATGATCGAGCGATGGGAAGTGCTTCACAATGTCGGCGCGCAGCACATAGGGGTAGCGTCGGGCGAAGGTTTGCAATTGATCAATCGCCGCATGTGTGCCTTTGCCGCGCCGATTGGCGTAACTATGCCGGATAAAGCGACGTTCAAAGCGCGGTTCGATCACACGGCACAGTGCATGATGCACTACCCGATCTCGAAATGGCGCGGCGCTGATCTTTCGTCGTTTTGGCTCATGGATGTAAAAATGCGTGTAGTCGCCCGGCTGATAGCGAAAAGTGGTGAGTTCGGCCTGGAGTTCGAGCAGTCGATCCGCCACCTGATAATCAAAACGGGCGGCAGGTGGCAAGCCGTGTTTGCCGCGTGCCGCCGCAATCGACGCCTGCCACAGATTATCCCAACTGACGATCCGTTCCCATAAGGAGAGAGACATGATGCCCGCCGAGGAGATGATTATCCTGACACGAACTTTTGAACTGCTGACCTGGCTGCTGCCCCATACATTGCGATTCCCGAAAACACAGCGATTTGTGGTCACACAACGTTTGCAAAATGCGGTGCTGGACTTTCAGGAAGCTCTTTATGATGCAAATGCCCAGCATGGGGCGGTGCGATTACAACATTTGCGCGCGGCTGATGCTCACCTGAACAAGCTCCGGCTATACTTGAAACTGGCGTATCGCTGGCAATGGTTTAACAGCGGCCAATATGAACACGTCAGCCGCATGGTGGCCGAGATCGGCAAACTTCTGGGCGGCTGGATCAAACAAACACAAGGCCCTCACCCCAACCCCTCTCCCTCAGGGAGAGGGGCTTAAGGCCATGCTACCGCGCTTGATTCCCCTTCCACCTGAGGGGGAAGGGGTTAGGGGATGAGGGCTAAACCTCTTTCCAAATGGCCTCAAGCGGGCGGGCACACCGGGAGCGAATCCAGGGTGTGCCCATTTTTTGTATGCGCCCGGCGGCCTCATCAGCCACGCGAACCAGACCAGCCTGCACTATTCCTCTCCTTCACCGCGATCCGGAAACCGTAGTCGCCGAATATTGCTGGAAGCCTTCGCCTTGCGACGTTAGCCCGCTCACACCAGACCGGGGCAACGAGTGCCATTTGACGGTCTGGCCCAAGCCAGAGAAGGGACGGAGGAACATGGACGGACAGAGCGAAACGCAAGCCAACGTTCCTGTTACGATTGTTCAGGTTGTTGTTACGACAGGCCGCGCGCGCGTTCTGTGAATTGTTGTTCCAAGAGCCGCCGCGCACCACACGAGCTACTTTACAGGCCGCCTGACGGGGTATTTCGGCAACGCCAAAACACCCTGCTCCTTGAAGATAACGCCACTCGGCCAAAAATCAAAAAACCCAAAAAATCGATTCGCGCTGGCGCGCGTTCAGAGTCAGAAAATCAGAGATTCAGAGCTCAGAGGGACAGAGATCAGAGTTAAGTAATAGGGACGGACAGAGCGAAACGCAAGCCAACGCCCCTGGAACGACTGCGCAGGTTGAAGTTACGACAGGCCGCGCGCGCGTACTGAGAACCGTCGTTCCAAGAGCCGCCGCGCACCACACGAGCCGATCCGGTTTTTTGACCAAACGGATCAACTTCTAATTTATTACTAATATACTTATTAGGCCAATAATCGGCCACCCATTCCCAAACGTTGCCGGACATATCATGGGCACCGCACCAGCTTTTGCCTTGAGGATAGGAGCCGATTGGCGACGTTTTTTTGAGGTGAGCCCCGCCGATGTTACTTTCGTCGATGTTGGCATAACCCAGTTTGTACTCGTTGCCCCAGGGATAAATCAGCGATTTGGGGCCGCGTGCGGCGTATTCCCATTCGGCTTCGGTGAGCAGGCGTGCGCCGCGCCATCGGGCATAGGCGTCGGCTTCCCACCACGAAACGCCCACGCGCGGCTGCAAGTCGTCGGTGAAGCCCTTGTAGTCTTCCGGTGCGGTGATGTTGTTTTCCGTGCGCCATTTGAGGCCGTCGGCTGACCACCCCTGATCCTTTGTGTAACCCCCGGCTTTAATGAAAGCGCGGTAAGCAGCATTCGTGAGCGGGTGCATATCCAGCCAGAAGCCGCGCGTGATGCGTACCGGGTGCTGTGGCTGTTCATCAGGGTAGGCTTGTTTGTCGATGTTTGGATCGCTGCCCATCAGGAATTCGCCGGGCGGGACATAGACTTGCTCGATGCCGTGATCGTCGGTGCGGGTGTCGCCAAGCTGCGGTTCGCGGTGGATGAGCAGTGCCGCGACGTTGCGCTGATCGTAGTCGGCACAACCACGCCGAGTCACGTACTCCGGCCAGAGGCGGCGTGCCATATCGAGATTGCCATCTTCGACAAAGCGCATGATGCCTTTGTAGGCTTGTTCACAGTCCAGCGCGTGAACAAGCTCGGCAAGGCGTTCCTGCGCGATCTTGCCGGGTTCGCCATGTGGATCGGCGGCCAAAACTTGCTTAAACAGGTTTTCGGCTAAAGGCCACGCCTGCCGTTTGAAAGCAACTTCGGCCATCGCCAATTGTTCGTAGACGTGTTCGGAAGGTGGCGCGTCTTTTTTGAGTGTCGGTACACGCGGGCGTTTCGGACGCGGATCGGGCATCGGGAACTCATTGGCATTAATGTGCGGCTCAAGCCGATGCAGTGAACGCTCGCAGTATCGTATAATTTTATCTAGATTGGCATCCACAATATCGACGATCTGGAAGTTGCTCAAACTCTCAGGCGGAACACAGTTTTTGAGTTTGAGCGGCAAGATCGCCTTGTTCAGGCTTTGGGCATACTGGGTTTCGGCGGAACAATACATCGAGTCGATAGAACGCGGCGACAACACAGTGATGAAGCAATCACAGCCCTCGATCCCTTTCAGGATTTCGTCCCACCAAACCTGACCACCCGTGAGCTGCTCTTTATCGATCCAGATAGTGTGATCGATGCGTAATTCATCGGCCATTTGGTAAACAATACGTTTATCATCGCGCGAATAGCTGATAAAAAGTTTCATAGCGGATCTGGCGTCCTGCGGATGGTGGTAAGTGTTTTGATGTGTCTATTGTACAGAGGTGGCGCGTTTTTGAAAAACGAACAAGCTCCGGGAAGATAACTTCACCGGAGCTTGTTATTACAGGAACACTGATCTGGAGAGGATTACCTCTCTGATTTAACGCAATCAGGCGAAATTATTTGGCCTTGGTTGCGGCCTTAGTAGCGGCCATTGTCGCCGACATGGTAGCGGCCATCGTGCCTGCCATTGCCGGTGCCTTGAGTTCAGTGAAGGGCTTCACGCCTGGCTTCAAGAGGCTCTTGCCGATCAGTTTACGGATGGCATCGGCACCCGGATAGGCCACCGAAGTGGTTTCCATGTCGCCAAGCGCACCCTTTTTACCATCGAGCAAGGGTTGAACGGCTGGAACAGCATCCGAGACGTTGTAGAACAGCGGCTCACCGAGGGCGATATTATTGGGAACCAGTTCACCAGCGAACTGGCGCACTGCAAACAGGTGTTCGCCTTCGACGACGGCGACTTGTGTCGCTACGGCGGACAACGCCGGTTGACCCAACTCGGCAAAACGGTGACTGGCGGCGATGTACGCGCCGATAAAAACGGGTTCAGCAATCGCGGTCACAGTCCCAAAGGACTTGATGCTGGCGAACGTTCCCGCCGGGAAAAAGAACTTCTCGGTAAGCGCCTTGCCGCCGTTGGCGTTCAAAAATTCGAGGTGATCCAGTTCGGATTCCAGGGCAGCTTTAATGTAGGCAATCTGTACGTCACTCAAACCAAGTTTGGTGTTCAGGGCACGGAAGTAGTGCGTGCAGGCAAACGTCTCTGCGGTGGCGGCCACATTCAACATGGTTGGAATATCATCGCCATCGGGAGCGCCTTGCGCTGCCGCGGCACGCAGGCCAAACATTCCGCCAAAACCGACGGTTGAGGCGGCAGCGATGAGCGCGCTGCTCTTAAGAAAATTACGACGTGAGGATTGATCGAACGTTTGTTTAGCCATGATTTTATTTTCGATTCCTGTTGTTAAAAGGCATTTTGAGTACAGCAATAACTGTGCCATTAGAAGCCGCCTGTAATGGGTATTAAAATTTAATCTATACTTTGTGCAGTCAAATTGGGTGTGTAATCATTGATTACCACGCGACGTTTTTTTTGCGTCGTGATGGGTAGGCTGAGTGAGGTTGGGGCGTGGGATACTGATTCAAAGCGCCTCATCCGTGCTGAGTCAGTGGACTTCGTTCGTTCAGCCTGGGACTTGAGTCCCAGGCGCACAGGAAAAGGGCTATTCGCCGCGTATGGCGCGGAGTTCGGCAAGTACAGCGCGGTAGGCGGCCATCGCCTCGTGACGTTGTGCCAGCATCGCGTCGGATAGTTCGACTGCCTGCCGCGTCGTTTCGCGCGCCATGCCTATCGAACCGTATATCTCGTCGGCTAGCTGCTCAATGATACGCAGGGCATCGTACATCGCAAAGGTGCCTTCTTCCCCGCTGCGAAGCATCTGGCGCAGGTGTTCGATCTGTTCAAACTGGCGCATCACGGCTTGATCGGCTTGCTGTAGTGGATCGGTGGGCAGAAAACTTGATGGTTTCATAATCCACGCTCCGCACGGGCAAGCCAATCCTGTCGATCCTGCTGAGCGCGTTTTTGCCAGCGTTCGCGGAGTGCCTGCTGCTGGCGCTCATAGTTGTCACAAAGCGCCTGATAGCGCGCCTGTGCGCGCTCCATAATGGCGTATAGATCGGCGTCCATTTCGTCGGGCGTGCGGAATAAACGATGTGCCGAAAGCTGAGTATCCTGCGTGTTCTTTTTGAGACTCAATTCCTGGCCGGGCGCAAGACCAACGCGAAACACCGGAGACTCGGCGCGGGCGGGAACGTTGGCGGGAAGCAGCCCGGCGATTCGGGGTGCGGCCAACATCAAGAGAGGCGGCGAAAAATAGGTATGTGAAACGAACACCGATTGAGGTACACTTTGCATCAGAAAGTTTTCCTTTCTTGTGCGGCGAACAACTTTTAGTGGGGTGGTTCGCCGCATATAGAAGTACACGAATTCATAGTAATACCCTTTACTTGATTTGTCAAGTACCTCAGACCTGCGGGCAACAGCGTGAAATCACGGTTCGGATTACGAATAGATCGTCTGACCCGGCTTCGTGAGGAGCATGGCTGGTCACAACGAGAACTTGCCCACATCTGTCAATTAAGTTCCTCGATGATCCATAAATACGAAACCGGCGTCAGCGATCCGACGGCCTATACAATGGTGATGCTTGCGGATAAGCTGGGCGTCAGCATTGATTATCTGTCGGGTGTGACAGATGACCCACACATGTACGTCCGGGATACATCACTCACCGACTCGGAACGGGTACTATTGGAAACCTTTCGGCGTGAGGGTTGGAGCGGAGTGGCGCGGTTGGGTGTCGAGCAGTTATCAAAGCCCGTGACGCCGGAAAAATAGCCGCCGATAGTACATATCGAAGGGTAGTTGACAATTTTATGAAATACCATTTTCCCAATCGCAAATTGGATAAACACCTGATTGCGCTGCTGCTCTGTGTCTTTGTTATTGCACTCATCTTAACGTCTGTTTCATCCTCACAGGCAAGCGCAGCGAATACGCCAACACCTTTGTACAAGAAACGCGACTATAGTAACTTATTAGCAAAAGCTGCCCAGGGTCCAGTGCTGATTATGGTGACGCTCAATGTCAGCTATCAGCCCGAAGGCGGACTCAGCAGCCCGCAACAGCAAACTCAGCGTTTCAACATTGCACAAACCCAGACGCGCGTTTTAGCGGCGCTGAATGGTTTGAGTTACAAGCTGCTGGTTCGGTATCAGGTTTTCCCGACACTGGCTCTGCAAGCCGATCAAGCCACGTTGCAAGCCCTGGCCGCCTCACCAGATGTAGCCGATATTCAAGAAAATGTCCGGTACCAACTGGTTGACACGGCCTCCGATAATTTGATCGGAGCGCCAGCGGCATGGGCACGCGGCTACGATGGCACGGGGCAGGTCGTTGTCATCGCGGATACGGGAGTACAAGCCAGCCATCCTTTCCTGGCTGGAAAAGTGATCGCCGAAGCCTGTTTTTCGACAACCGTCATCAGTCAGGCGTTTTCGCTTTGCCCCAACGGGCAATCGACCGGGAATGACGGCTCACCAGCCATGACAGGGGCGGGCGCAGGTGCAAACTGCTCACTCAGTATCGACGGTGGCTGTGCCCATGGCACGCATGTAGCGGGCATCGCAGCAGGGCACGATTATACAGGTGGCCCCGGCTACGACGGTGTGGCGCGCAATGCCAGGATCATTGCCATTCAGGTTTTCTCGGCAATTAGTTGCAGTACCCCGCCGTGTGGGATCGGTGCGTTCAGCTCCGATCTTCTGGCAGCACTTCAGTACGTTTATACGACTCTACGCCCTTCCTATCCAACCATCGCATCTGTCAATATGAGTCTGGGGGGCGGTGCATTTTCTGCGCCATGTCCCAATGATCCGATTGCGCCGGGGGTAAATTCCTTATATTCAGTCAATATCGCCTCAGTCATTGCGACGGGCAATCGTGGTTATGTGGGGAAAATCAGTTCACCGGCCTGTATTCCGAACGCAGTCAGCGTGGGGGCGGTGGATGACAATGATCAGGACGCTTCTTTTTCCAATGATGCCAACTTCATGAGCATTCGGGCACCGGGCGTCCAGGTCAATTCCTCTGTACCTATCGCGGGTGGTTCAGGGTATGTGACGTGGGATGGCACATCAATGGCTACCCCCCATGTTGCGGGTGCCTGGGCACTGTTCAGGCAGTGTGCGCCAAATAAAACGGTGACACAAATCCTGGGTGTGGTTCGCTCAACGGGCGTCTTGATTTTGGCCCGCGGTGTTATGGTACCACGTATCCAGATCGATGCGGCACTGGCAAGTCTCTGCCCGGCAACGACCACAACAACAGCAAGCCCCACCGCGACGCCGACCTCAAGCAGCACCTTGACGGCAACACCGACCTCAAGCAGCACCTTGACGGCAACGCCGACCTCAAGCAGCACTTTGACAGCAACACCGACCTCAAGCAGCACCTTGACGGCAACGCCGACCTCAAGCCGTACCTTGACGGCAACGCCAACCTCAAGCAGCACTTTGACAGCAACGCCGACTTCAAGCCTTACCTTGACGGCAACGCCAACCTCAAGCAGCACCTTGACGGCAACGCCGACCTTGACCAGTACAGCGATCAACACAGTTAGCCCGCGCCGCATCGACACTATCGGCGTCTATTCGAACAGCATTTTTTATCTACGGAACTCGAATACGCCCGGCCCCGCTGACCTTACCGTGCTATTCAATCCATATGATCGGCCTATGTCTGCATTGCTGCCCGTCACAGGTGATTGGAATGGCGATGGCGTGGATACCATCGGTTTGTACGATACGGTGTTAGGCGTTTTCCTGCTGCGCGACTCAAACACGCCGGGCAGCGCCCAATACACGTTTGTGATGGGCAACCCCGGTGATGAGCCGATTGCAGGTCATTGGGATGCGACGATTACAGGCGATGGGGTTGGTGTGTATCGCCCCTCAAATGGACTGCTTTACGTCAAGCGGACACTGGCGACAGGCTTTGCCGATTACACGATGGTGCTGGGTAATCCCGGCGATCATGGTATCGCCGGGGATTGGGATGGGAATGGCTTCGACAGTGTGGGTGTTTTTCGACCCAGTAACACGATGTTCTATCTGGCGAACGCGCTGGGTGGGACTACGCAACTGCCAGCGATCATCTTCAGCGATTACGCCTTCGTGTTTGGCCCGGCAGTTTTAACGCCCATCGCAGGCGACTGGACAGGCAGCGGCGTTACCCACGTCGGTTATGTGCTGGATGGGACGTTCAGCCTGAAGTATACGCATATGGGCGGTGTGCCCGATGCGACCTTCAGCTATGGGCCAGCAGGCGCACGCCCGGTGGTGGGGCACTGGCTGGCGACCGGCACCTCAGGCAGCGTGATCGTTGGGCCCACCATAAGCCCCACAATCATCCCGGCACCTGACGCTACACCGAACGGCGACGGTCAGTTTGATTAGTGGTTAATCACTGGTATCGGCTTGCTAGTCCAGGAGATGAGCAAGCCGATACATCCGATTTATAAAGCAGGCGCGTAATGCACAGTAGCGCACTCTACATTATAATGTGCCCATGATTTGCGCTCAGCACTCGCCTGACTCCACAAGGACGGTTGAATCGTGCGATTATCAACATCCGATTTAGTTTTGCTTGCCTATCTTATTCTGCTCGTCCCATTGATGCTGGTTGGGTTTGGCTTTGCACGGCGCAAGCTGTTTGTGCCACATCACAAATTGACGATGACAACCATCACGATTGTGAACTGGATATTGATCATCACCGTCATGTTCGTCACCTACGATAAAGCCGTCGCGCCGAACGTGCCGCAAGACCTCAAATATTCGGCCATCTTCATCCCGACGCTGCACGGTTTGTTCGGGATCACGGCGCAACTGCTGGCAACTTATCTGGTGATTCGGATGTGGTTCGAGAAGCAGCTACCGGACTGGTTCAAAGTTCAGAACATCAAGCGATATATGCGTACCACGCTTGGTCTGTGGCTGCTGACGGCGTTGTTCGGGCTGACCACCTGGGCAGTCTTCAACCGCGATTTCCTATCGAGCAAAGCCGCCGTTGAACCGGCGCGTACTGCTGAGGCCGTGCCTGCCAGTACCAAACAAGCGACTGCCCCGGTCAAGACCAAAGAGGCAACTCCAGCGGCCACCAAAGCTGGGACGGTAGAACCTGCCACGACGAAACAGGCCACACCCGCCGCAACCAAAGACGTTGCTCCGGTGACGACGGCAGAAGCGACTCCGGCAGCTACCCAGGATATTGCGCCTGCCAAAACGCAGGATGCCGTCCCGGTCAATACGCCGCAAGCAACACCCGCCGCAACTAAAGAAGTTGCACCAGCGTCCACGCCGCAAGCGACAAAAGCGAAGTAGGTACGCCTGGGACTCAAGTCCCAGGCTCAGGTAACAAAGTCCACTAAAGTGGACTGAGGCCACAGGAAATTAAGAAATTCAGGTAAATTATTGGCAATAAACAAAATGCCGTGCTATATCCATCTCAATTCGGATGCGGCACGGCACTATTTAATGTTGAGACGGATAAGTTCAGACGCCCGCTGATTCGTGTCGGCTATCTTCGGTAGACTGTCCACGACTTTCATCTTCGTGGTTTTTCGTGCGGGCGTTATCGCTGTTACGTGACCCGCGCGAATTCTGCCCACCTTCGCGTCCAATCTGCGCCATGTGTTCACGGTTACGGCTGACTGCTTCGCCGCCCTTACGTCCTGCTTCGCGGGCTTCCTCTGATGTGAACTCGTGAGCAGTGCCTTTCTGATGAGCCGCCTTACCACCCATGCTGGCAATTGTGCGCTGCTTCTCTGAGTCCATAGAGGCAAACCCACGCTGGTCTTTGCGATCTTTTTTACCAGCCATGTTTGCTTCCCCACTATAGTGATGCTACGTTAAGCATCTTATGCCGATCCTTATGACGGGATAGGGAGCAAAGGCTGTACCACCAGTCGGGGTCGGTTAAGCCTGGGTGCGCTCCGGCAAAGTCGGCAATGGCGACAACTCAAAATACATCAGGGGCACTTCATGGCTTTCGCCTTCGGTATTGGTGACCACAGAATAGCCGCGTTCGCTATCGGTGAAGTTGTAATATTTTTTCACGCCATCTTTGAAGGTATCGGTCAGCGCAGTGAGCAGCGGCGGAAGTTCGGTGGCGCGCGTGAACACGACAAATTTATCTTCACCAGGCGAACCGATAAAATCATCGGGCGTGCCAAACTGGTTGACAATTTGGGTGATCACCTGTGCGGCATACAACAGGGCTTCGTCGGTAGCAATGAAGCCATACAAATCGCGGAAAGTGTTCAGCCCGGTCAGGCCAATCTCAAGAATCGTCCATTCCGGTTTGCCCTGCACGTACTGGCGCATCTCATCAACCAGCGCGCCGAGTGGCAGCCCGGTACGTACATCCTGCAAGGTTTCGCGCGTTGAACGGCGAATCGAGCCTTGTACCCGCAGCCGCAGTTCTTCCACGTCAAAGGGTTTGGTGATGTAGTCGTCCGCGCCCAGTTCCAGCCCGGCAATTTTGTCGTTGCGATGATCGCGCTGGGTCAGGAAGGTGATCGGGATGTACTTGGTAAGGGTGGCCGTCCGCAGCGCCCGGCAAACATCGAAGCCATCCATATCGGGCAGCATCACATCGAGCAGAATCAAGTTCGGGAATCTGGCACGCGCTAACGCAATCCCATCGCCACCGGTCATGCTGTGCAGCACATCGTAGCCCTGCCCTGTAAAGTACAGGCGCAGCATTTCTGCCACATCGGCATCATCTTCAATGATTAGCAGTCGCCTTTTCGCCATTCCCTACCGTGCCCTGTTGTCCAAAGGATATTCAAACCTGACGATCACGAATCCTAAATCTGAGCGCACACAACTATACCGTATGTTGCACTTATGCGATCCTCAGTCTTCCGGTTCGCCTTCCTGAACTTTGATGCGCGCGGCCATCAGCGGCTTTTGAACCCGCCCGCCTGCGCCATCATCGGCTTCGAGATAGCCCTGTTCGCGCTCCATAAAATTGTAAAAGGAGAGGACGCCCTCGTTCAATTGTTTTTCGAGTGTGGCGCGAACTTTGGGGCCATTGGAAAGGCGCGTCACGATCACGAATTCGGTATCGGCGCGGTGGCCGATGAAATCATCGGGCGTGCCTTCGGATTGCACAACATCATGGACGAGTCGGGCGGTGAAGGTCAATACTTCCTGACCCGTCATAAAACCGTAGCTCTCTCGAAAATCGGCAAAGTGATCAATGTCCAGATCGATCTTGTACCAATCATATTCATCGGCTAACGCCCGGATGCGTTCCTGCACCAGGCGACCCGTCGGCAGGCCGGATTGGGGGTGATGCAGGCCGTCACGTTCGACGCGCTGAATGGCGTTGCGAATCCGCAAAGATAGAATGTCCACATCGAACGGTTTGAGGATGAAATCATCCGCGCCCGCTTGCAGAATTTCGTTTTTGCGGCCAGTGTCTACGCGCTCAACCAGAAACATGACCGGGATATGCTGTGTGCGGGCGCGGCTTCGCAGCGTGCGGAACACATCCATACCCGCCAGATCGGGCAGCCGATTTGCCAGCAGGATCAAGGATGGCGGCTTTTCGAGTGAAAGTGCCAGCCCTTCGCCGCCAGTCGGTGCTACCTGGAAATCGTAGGTTTGTTCTTCCATCGCAGGGCGCAGCAATGTCTCGATGGATGGATCATTATCGATCAGCAGAACACGAGACATCACATTCTCCTAATCCGCATCCAGGACGGCATCAACACGAAACTGACCATCCACTGCGTCGGGCGCATTGGCGACGGCCTGATCGCGCGGCAAAGAAGGGCGTACCACGTCTTCACGCATGACGCTGGTCAGGGGCAGTACAGAGGCCGTCGGCGGGATGTTATCGGTATCAATTTTCTCCAACTGCGACGCATAATCCAGCACCGCCGAAAGCTGATCGGTGTAGCGTTCGACTTCGGCGTCGGTCAGCGATAACTTTGCCAACTCTGCAATATATTCAACCTGTTCGCGCGTCAGGCTCATCGGCTTTGCCTCTGTTCAATGGATGATGGAACAAACGGCATTATATCCAAATTCGGCCCAGCCCCCAACTCGAATTATCGGGATGCGTACAGAAAGAATCAAAAGCAACCGCCCGCCGAGGATGGCGCTAGCGGTTGCAAATACGGAGGACGCTTGTGACCACTCCTCCGGATAAATCCGGGGGCTTCTCAGGCTACGCGTGACCTAGTGGTCTACGTTAGCGCCTGACGGCTCGATCCGAGCCGACTTCAAGGCTAGAGACAAGATGTTGATCGCGGCGTTGAGGTCACGATCTAAGGTTAAGGAACAGTACGGACAAGAATGTACACGAACACTCAGCTCTTTTTCAACAATCGAACCACAACCGCTACAGGCTTGCGAAGTGTAGGCGGGGTCTACAAACACGACCTGACTACCAGCCTTTGCAGCTTTGTAGCCAAGCACGGTTTGAAACGCTCCGAGTCCAGCATCGTGAGCCGACAGGGCCAGGTGCGAATTGTGCGTCATAAACGCCAGATTGAGATTTTCGAGTGCGATCAGTCCGTAGTGGTGAACCAGCCAGTGCGTGAGACGATGCCAGAAATCACGGCGAATGCGAGCGACGTGTTCATGCAGTTTTGCCAGAATAACGCGGGCGGACTTACGGCCAGTACTGCCCTTTTTGCGACGCGCCAGCCGACGCTGAGCAACGCGCAGATCAGCCAGCGCCGCTCTAAGCCAGCGCGGGTTGTCGACTGGCGTGCCATCCGACAAGGTCAGCAGGCGCAGCAAACCCATATCACCGCCGACTTCGGGCAGACCGTTTGGCGCGGCAGCCACCGGATCGGGCAGTTCCAGCATCAGATAGACGTACCAGCCTGTCGCTCTGCGTTTGATAACCACATGCTTGATCTTCGCCTGCCAGGGTACAAAACGGTGCAGTTTAACTTTGATGCTGCCAACGTTCTGAACATACACGACAAAGCGATCAAAGGCGTCGTCGTAGTTCAACTTGCAGCCATCGCCGTAAGTGTACTCAAGGCTTTTGAACTGGTCACGTCCCTTGAAGCGTGGATGACCGGGTGTTTCCTTGGCCTTGATGCGCCGAAAGAAGGCGCTGTACGCTTTATCGACCCGCCGCAAAATGTGCTGCAAGCTGGATGCATTCAACTGCACGCCGTCCTGTTTACGCCATTCGCAGAAATAGTCCCACTGACTGATCGCCGTCTGGTGTTTTCCGTTCCGTTCGTAAGCCGTCTTGCACTGCTGCAACGCAGCGTTGTACACCTCGCGCCCCTGTTCGAGCATCTGCTCAAGGGCGGCCCGTTCGCGTTCACGCGGGTACAGACGGTATTCGTAAGTCAGCCGGTTCACTTCAGCTTCTCACGTCTGGCTTTTTCGCGGATCGCCAGTTCAATGATTGCTGTCTGGCTAATGCCCAATCTTTCGGACATCAGCCGGATCAATCGCCTGGCCTCATCGGCTAAGCGGACGCTCGTTGGCTTGTTTTTCATACACTACATTGTAGCGCGAATCTATCGTTCTGTCAACTATCAGAAAGGAGAAAGCGCATTCACCACCGGGTTTCAACCCGGTGTCCCCTGCGCGTAATTTATGGAAAGTCCGTTTATGATTCAAATACTGGTCATTGAAGATGACCCTGATCTATTGTTTCTGTATGGAGAGGCAATTATCAAACCGGGGCGCGTAGTGACAAATGCGGCGGACGGTGTGATTGCAGCCGCTTTGCTTGAAGAGTCGGACTATACGCCGGATGTGGTGTTCCTAGACATCAATATGGTGAATGGTGTTTCCGGCTTCCGCATCCTGGAAATTATCCGTAACACGCCGCGTTTACAGCAGGCCGAAGTGGTGGTTGTCACGGCCAATGAGCAGCATAAATTGTACGCACTGAGTAAAGGCGCTCACTACTTTCGGGTAAAGCCGTTCAATGTGGAGGACATCACGGCCCTGGCCGATGAATTATGTGCCCCCTATGAGAGCCGCGTGTAGCACTCTCCCCGGACGGAAGTCGGGAGCATCCCGGCTTCTCCCTATCGTGTGATTTTGTGTCTGATCTGCTGATTTCGTTTCTACTTTGGCTGCGATGGTGTTTAACTGGCTTATCGTATATAGTCTTGCCCATCGGTTAAGGAAGACCGCGCATGACCGCTCAACCCCCTCAACGTTTATACCGTTACCTGGATTTGATCACAGCGGCATTCGTGGCTGTGCTGATCATCTCGAATATTGCTTCTACCAAAATTCTGGCGCTTGGGCCGTTCACCTTCGATGGCGGCACGATTCTGTTTCCGTTGGCCTACATTTTTGGGGATGTGCTGACCGAAGTGTACGGTTACAGCCGTTCGCGGCGCGTGATCTGGACGGGCTTTTTCTGGCTGGCATTGGCCGCCATTATTTTTGGGATCGTGGATGTGCTGCCACCCGCCGCCGATTTCCCGAATCAAGCCGCTTTCCATACGATTTTGGGGCAGACGCCGCGCATCGTGATCGCCAGTTTGATCGCCTATTTCGCGGGGGAGTTCTCCAATTCGTTTGTGCTGGCAAAGTTGAAAATCATCACCAAAGGGCGCTTTTTATGGGTGCGGACGATTGGTTCAACACTGGTTGGTGAAGGGATCGATAGTGCGTTGTTCATCCTGATTGCTTTCCTGGGCGAACTGCCGAGCGATCTGCTGCTGGCGGTGATCGTCTCCAATTATGTGTTCAAGGTGGGCGTCGAAGTGCTGTTTACGCCGCTGACGTATGCCGCTGTAAACACGCTCAAAAAAGCCGAGGATGAAGACTACTACGACTACACCACTGATTTCAATCCACTCAAACTTTCGGCGCGTTGATCTGATATAATTGGGCGATCCCAAATACGATACGGTGGAAAAACGAGACGTGAATCAATATAAAGAACTGCGCTACGTCGATCTTAAGCAGATCGTCGAGGCGATGATTTCCTACTTCCCGCCCGAAGTGCTGGAAGAAAACACCTCGTACCAGGCACTTGAAGCGGAATTTAACTGGCTGGCGGATGACCTGGACTATGAAGACCTGGAAGCCCTGCTGGATCGGCTGATCAAAAATGATCATAAGAGTGACGAATTACCCGACGACCTGGGCTGAATCTTGTCTACATCCTAACCCTCTCAGTGCATGAGAGGGCAGTTGAATTCGTTCCATTGCACGAGGCAGTGCCGCACAGAAACCGTATAATGTTGGGTGTTAGCGCATTTGAAGGGAGCAGATTGATGTTAAAACGAAAAGTATCTTTACTCGTCATTATCCTGGCCGTGCTGTTGGCAAGCCTGTCACTGACGACTCCGGCAGCCGTTCGCGCGCAGGATAGCAAACCACTCGTGTACGGCATTTACGCCACGCCGCTGGAAGAACCCTGGCCGAATGTGATTCATCAGGCATTGCTGGCCGCCGAAAAAGCGGGCGACATTACCTATAAGCACACCGATAATATTGGCTATTCGGGCGATATGGAAAAGGTGTTACGCAGCGTTGCCGAAAAAGAAAAGCCCGCCGTGATCATCGGCGACGGCTTCGGTAACGAGGAAGCGATCCGCGCGGTAGCCGCCGATTACCCGAAGATCGCGTTTGCTTTCGGCTCGGAATTGGGCGCATCGGAGCCGAACCTGTCCGTATTCGATAACTGGATTCACGAACCCGCTTATCTATGCGGGCTGATCGCCGGTTCGATCACGAAGTCGAATACAGTTGGCGTTGTCGCGGCCATGCCGATCCCGGAAGTTAACCGACTGGTGAACGCTTTTGAACAGGGGGCACTCGAAGCCAACCCGAAAGTGCAAATCCGTGTGACATATATCAACAGCTTCTTCGATCCGGCTACCGCCAAAGAAGCGGCACTGGCGCAGATCGATGCGGGTGCGGATGTACTGTACGGTGAGCGGTTCGGCGTGATTGATGCCGCCAAAGATCGTAAGGTGATGGTTTTCGGCAACATGACCGATCAAAACTCACTGGCACCGGAATACGTCGTGACCGGTCCGGTGTGGAGCATGACGCCGACTGTCGAGTATCTACTCAAGCAGGTAAAGGCGGGATCCTACACCGCGCAAGACCTGAAAGATTTCTCGATGATGGCGAAGGGCGGCGCGTCGTTGGCACCGCTGCATGACTTCGAGAAGACGCTGTCGAAGGATGTGGTCGATCTGGTCAAGAAGCGCCAAGACGAGATTTTGAAGGGCAAGTTCCGCGTCGAGATCAACGAAAAAGCGCCCGCCGACTCCAAGACGCTTGAACCGAAGAAATAAGTCGCGCCCGTCGGTGTGAGGTCAGCCCCACCGAATCGTGACGGCACTCCACGTATAGCCCGTGCCCGCCCCGGCCAGGACGATCAGATCGCCTGGCCGGATTTTGTTTTGCGCCAAACCGAGTTGCAGTGCCAGCACCTGATCGACGCTCTGAATATGCCCGTAGTCTTCCAAATAGACGGACTGCTCCGGCGTAACACCCACCGATTCCAGGATTTGCACATAAAAAGATCGCTTCATGTGCGTGATACCGACGAAGCGAACATCGCTCAGGCTTGACCCGGACTGTGCTACCGATTCGGTGATCACCCGCGTGAAGTTGGGCAGCGATACCTCACCTAACCGCTCTGCCATGAAGTTCGGATCGGTCACATCCAGCCGCCCGCGCACATCGCCAATAACTTCCGCGCCTTCGCCAATCGCGTCACGAGTCAGCACCACCGACTCGGCTAAACTACCGTCCGTAATCGCCGAAACGCCCAGAATCAGGTTGTGATCTGCGCCACGCTGCAAGAGCATCGCGCCACCGCCCGCGCCAAAGTTGTACATAAAACGAGCGCGCGCGTTTCTGAAATTAATCAGATCATTTTCGCGGCTGCCAGCGGCCAACATGACGTATTGAAGGTTCGGATCGGTTTGCATCATGCCGCGCGCCACGTTGATGGCAATCGGCGCACCTGCACACAACGCATAGACCTCGAAGGCATAGGCATTGATCGCGCCGATGTTGTGCTGAATTTTCGCAGCGGCATTCCAAACAACGTGATCTTTGTGTTCGCTGCCATGCGAAATGACCAAGTTGATCTGTTCGGGGCGGATATTCGCGGCAGTTAGCGCGCGTTCGGCGGCGCGACTCGCCATCTGGCTAACGGTATCTTCATCTCCGGCGATGTGACGCTGCCGAATGCCCATTTTTTCGCGCAGGATATTTTCGGGGATTCCGGTTCGTGGGGCAAGATCAGCCGCCGTTTCAATCACTTCGGGGAAATACGTTCCCAGCCCAACAATCCCAACAGGTATGGTCATGGCGTCTCCTTGCGACTCATAGACGTGCGCCAACGTTTTAGCGTCCCGACGATCCCCTGTGGGAAGATCAACACGACTACGATGAAGATAATCCCCAACAATAAGCCCCACACATCCGCGATCTTGATGGTGCTGCCACCTATCGTAATCGTCAGATCGCGGAAGAAAGTATCCAGCAAATGCAAGCCCGATGCGCCTAAAATCGGGCCGCTGAAGGTGCCAACGCCGCCAATGATCGTCATCAGCAGCGGGTCTACTGTATAGGTGACGCTCAAAATTTCGGGGCCGACTTTCTTGTTTAGCAGGATATGGATCATCCCGGCGCTGGCGGCGATCATCCCGGCCAATGTGATCGAGATGAGTTTATAGGTCAGCGTATTGTAACCAATGGCCTGCGCGCGGTCTTCATTATCGCGGATGGCCTGAAAGACGGCACCCGTCGGCGAACTGACCACCCGCCGGATGAACAAAAAGGTCAGCGCGAACAAGGCCAGTGCCACGTAATAAAAACTCAATCGGCTTTGCGACGGATCGAGCCAGAGCGGGAGATCACCAATCGCAAACCCATCTTCGGCTTTGGTCAGTTCCAGGCGGCTAAAAAAGATGAAGAACATTTCGGCAATCGCCAATGTGAAGATCGTGAAATACACGCCACGCAAGCGAAGCGATACCAGCCCGATCAACACACTGAGCATAGCACAGATGATCAGTCCGGCTACGACGCCGACGATCAGCCCGGTTGATCGATCCAGGCCGAGTTTTTCGAGTGCGATACCCAACACATAGCCGCCCATCCCAAAAAAGAGCGCGTGCCCGAACGAGATCACCCCTGTGAATCCGAATAACAGGTTGTAACTCATCGCCAGAATCGCCAGGATGAACAACTCGATCAGAACGGCTTGCCAGCGTACCGACTCGCCGCGCATGATCATCCGATCCCCGCGCTGAATACCTATCGGGCTGGAATTGGTGAGCCAACCGACTACAAACGGAAAAATGAGCAAAACGATCAGGATGAGCAGCGGCAGCCAATTCGAGCGCAGGGATCGCATTAACGCCGCTCCTCACCAAACAAGCCGCTTGGCCGTACCAGCAAAATGAAGATGAGCAGAATCATTGGCGTCAGGCTTGCCCAGACGGGTTGGTTAAAATATTGGGTGCTGTACGAAGCGACGACGGCTACCGCTAACCCAACCAGCAAACTCCCTACTGCGGTTCCGGCATAGCTGCCCAGCCCACCCAACACGACTACTGCAATCGCGGCCAGCAGGAACGAATCGCCCAAGCCAGGTGATGCACCCAGAAACGGCGCGGCAATCGCACCGCCAAAGGTTGCCACTGCACAGCCAAGCGTGAACACCAACGTGAATACGGCACGGACGTTGATTCCCAATGCTTCAACCATCGCGCTATCTTCGACGCCCGCCCGGATGATGATGCCGATTCGGGTACGCTGCAATAATAGGGCGATCCCGATGATGAGCGCCAAACCGATAATCACCACAAACAAGCGATAAGTGCTAAATCGCTGCTCGAATAGTTCAAAGTAGCCTTCGCGCACGCCGAACACTTCTGTCCAGCTATAGGGTGTCGTTGTCCAGATGAATTTGACGGCCTCAACCAATACCAACGATACACCGAAGGTCAGCACCAGTTGGAAGAGCGGACGGGCATACAATGGCCGCAACAGACTGCGCTCCAACACGACGCCAAGCAGAATGCCCACCAAAACTGCGCCAATTACCGCCGCAAAGAAGCGAATATTCGGATCGGGGATCGCCGCTGTCAGATCGATCAGGCCGCCGGGATGCTGAATGTCGTAGGCGACGTATGCCCCGATCATGAAAAACGCGCCCTGGGCAAAATTCAGGATACCCATCAGGCCGAACACAATAGACAGCCCGGACGCCACCAAAAACAACAACATCCCCTGGAACAAGCCGCTCAGCATCGTGATCCCGAAGTTGCCCAAACTGCCCGATGTAAGCAAGCTGAAACCGATCAGCACGATCAGGATGGCAAGGATGGCGACGGTTGAGTTACGGCGGGCAGGTGAAAGGGTCATGTGGTGGTCACGCCCAAATAGCGCCGGACGAGGGTTTCGTCGGCGCGTAAATCAGCCATAGCGCCCGCTGCTACGCTCTGACCGTCGTCGATGATTACATATTGATCGGCTAATTTGCTGGCAACTCGAAAGTTTTGTTCAACCAGCAGCACCGTCGATTGACCGGATAAGCGTTTGATGGCTGCCATCATGTGTTCGATGATGACAGGTGCCAGCCCTTCGCTTGGTTCATCGATCAAGAGCAGTCGGTTATCGGGCACGAGTGCGCGGGCAATGGCTAACATTTGCTGCTGACCGCCGGAGAGGTTGCCGCCGGGCAACGTGTATAGCCGCTTTAGATCGGGAAATAGCTCGAAAATGAAATCAGCCTTGCGGGATAAATCGCCGCGCCGCCGTTCCGCAATCTCCAAATTCTGGCGAACTGTCAATTCCTTGAAGATGGCGCGCTGTTCTGGCACATAACCGATTCCCAACTGAGCAATCGTGTATGGGCGTTTGCCGATGATCGACTGCCCCTCAAAACGGATCGCCCCGCGATTGGGCGGCGTCATGCCCATCACACTGCGGAGCGTCGTCGTTTTGCCTGCGCCATTGCGTCCTAGCAGCACTGTGATACCGCCCGGCGGCACGCTCACGCTCACCCCTTGCAGAATGTGAAACTGACCAATGAACGTGTGAATCGCGTCGATTTCAAGAAT
>JBBSEU010000059.1:0-22840 GCA_038239365.1 Aggregatilineales bacterium | reverse complement strand
TGGACACTGGCCGGAAAAGACGCCCATGATTCTTATGAGGAATTCCAAACGGAATTTGCCGATAAGCTGACCGATTGGGAAAACACGTTCTGGCTAGTGTCCAACCTGCCGGAAGGTGTCGAATGGGGCTGGGCATGGGACTACTGGCTGCGCCGCCGTAACAACCCGTCGAGTTTGCTGACGCTGGCGCAAAACCCGTACATGCTGACCATGATGACCGATATTTACCGGAAAAGCGGCACACTCCCCGCCAACCGAGGCGAATTGTTTTCGCAGTTCACCGATGAATTGATCGAACGCGAACTCAAGACACTGGAAAGCCGGGAGCGTCGTCTGCTTTCTGAAACAGAACGTAAACAGCTAGTTCATGCGCTGGTGATGGCGCTCTCTAAAACGGCCTATGCCATGCAAACGCGCCGCGAACCGGGCGAATATGGCGAAACGACGACGGCAACATCCTTGGCCGTCGAGGATGTGCGTCCCGCCTTCATCAGCGACGGCAGCCACGATCTGCTGTATCTGGCGGCCAGTGCAAGCCTGTTGAGTGTGACTGAGGATCGCGTCCGCTTCACCCATCAATTGTTGCAGGAATATTTCAGCGCGCTCTCGATGCTCACCCGGATTCGGGGTGAAAAGCCGAAAGCCGTCAATTTATGGACAATGCTCGTTAATTTATGGACAATGCTCGTTAGAGTTCGTGATAAAAAGCTGAAAGCCGCCGACTTATGGAAACCGGGTAACTGGTGGGAGCCGACGGGCTGGGAAGAAGCGACGATCCTGCTGGCCGGATTGTTCAGTGCGGATTGTACGTTCGTGCTGGAGTGGGTGGGCGACGCCAACCCGGAAGTGGCCGCACAGTGCATCGTTCGCAGCGGCGCGCACACGCCGCCCGAAACGCTGGAACGCCTGCGGGATCGCTGGATTCCGCGCCTGACTGATTTGGTACGCGATCCTGAGCCGCGTGCCAGGGCGGCGGTGGGGCGCGCACTGGGCTTGGTGCCGGGTCTTGATAACCGCAAAGGGGTTGGTTTGCGCCCGGATGGGCTGCCAGACCTGGATTGGTGTGACGTTCCGGCAGGTACATATCCGTTGGGCAGTGATCAGAAAACCGATCACAATCCGAAGCATACCGTTCGCCTGAATGGTTTCCAGATTGCCCGTTACCCGATCACCTATCGGCAGTTTCAGGCGTTCGTCGATGCCGAAGATGGCTATCGTGATGGGCGCTGGTGGGAAGGGTTGCACGACGACGCCAAACAAGTGCAGCAGCGCGGTGCGTCGGAACAGGATTTCAAATATTGGAATCACCCGCGTGAAAAAGTCACATGGTACGAGGCAATGGCCTTCTGTGCGTGGCTGAGCGCAAAACTCGGTTATACGGTGCGGCTGCCAACAGATGATGAATGGGAAGCGGCGGCGCGCGGCAGCGATGAGCGCAAGTATGCCTATCGCGGCGACTTTGATCCGGCGAAATGCAATACATATGATACGGGCATTGATCGAACCAGCGCCGTCGGCATTTTCCCAAATGGGGTGTCGGCCTGCGGTGCGCTGGATATGACGGGTAACGTTTGGGAGTGGAGCGAAAATCTATATATCCAGGATAAAAACAGTAAAAATATTATTAATAGTAATGAAATGCGTGTGCTGCGGGGCGGCTCGTGGGGCAACAACTCATCGTATCTCCGCGCGGCGTTCCGGTACTGGTATGCGCCTGGCTTCGTGAGCTTCAGGTTCGGCTTCCGGTCTGTCCGCTCTTGACTGTTACTGATTTGCTGTCTTCTGATATTCTGATCTTCTAACTCCTGATTTCTGATCTTAGGGGGCCTGGGGGCGAAGCCCCCGCCCGCATCCTGCGCGGAGCGCACCGAATATTTTTTTGCGTTTTTCGGGCGGTGTGGGGTGAGCGTGCATCGGGTAAAATAGGGATCATAGTGGGCGCGGCTTGCCCGCCCCGTCCGATTGTAATGTTAGATACGGAGGTAGTACATGGTGGCAATCAGGTTAAAAGGTCATATCGACGAGAACGGTCATCTACAAGCAGAGCTACCGCCAGGGCTGCTGTCGGGCGATGTGGAAATTACGGTTGAGGCCGCGCCGCAAGCGATTCCGGAATCGGAAAGATGGACGCAAGAAGAATTGGATAATTTGATTCAGCCTCAAGCCAGAACGGGCGGGGAAATTATCGCATCGGGCGTCGTTGGTGCTTGGGCGAATCGGGATGATATTACTGATGGAGACGAATTTATTCAGGAAATGCGCCGCAAAAGAAGGGATCGCCTAAATTGGTCACAGGCTTCGTAGATTCGGCGGTGTTTATCGACGTTCTACGATCCTATGCTCCGGCGGTTGCCTGGCTTCAAAGCCAAGTGTCATTGGGAGTGGCCTCTCCAGTGTGGATCGAATTGATGATCGGCGCATGGGACAAACATGAACAAACTGATATTCGAAAATTGTTGAACCAATTTGATCTATTTTATCTCACCCAAACTGATCAATATTGGGCAATACAGCAAGCAACTGCCTATGGCTTGAGTCATGGCGTTGACGCATTAGATTGTCAGATTGCATCGGTGAGCCAACGGCTGCAAATTCCGCTGTACACGCGCAACCTCAAACATTTCGCGCCGCTGTTGGGCGTGTTGGCACAAAAACCGTATTGATATTGGTAGTATTGGACTGCAATTGACCTCACAAGAACTGATCGTGATCGGCGGCGGCTTGGCCGGGACAGAAGCGGCGTGGCAAGCGGCACAGGCGGGCATCTCCGTCGCGCTGTATGAGATGCGGCCACGCAAGACGACTCCGGCGCACGTCACCGGGAATTTGGCCGAACTGGTGTGCAGCAATTCGCTTGGCTCTGATCTGCCGGATCGCGCGCCGGGATTGCTCAAAAACGAACTGCGCCGACTCGGATCGCTATTGATGCGTTGTGCCGAAGTGGCCGCAGTCCCGGCGGGTGGCGCACTGGCTGTTGATCGGGAGCGGTTCGCAGCCGAAGTGACGGGCGCGATTGAAAGCCATCCACTGATTCGGCTGGTACGTGAGGAAGTCGAGCATATTCCGGCGGGACCGTGCATCATTGCGACGGGGCCGCTCACTGCCGACGCACTGGCACGCGATATTGCAGCGTTGGCGGGGCAGGAGTATTTGTTTTTCTACGATGCGATTGCGCCTGTCGTCACCGGTGAAAGCATCGACATGAGCATCGCGTTCCGTGCCAATCGTCAGGATCGCGGTCAGGACAGCGACGGCGATTACATCAACTGCCCGCTGAACAAAGACGAATATCAACGCTTTGTGGCCGAACTGGTGGCCGCCGAGTCCGCGCCGATTCATGGCTTCGAGCGCGAAGACCCGCACTTCTTCGAGGGCTGCTTGCCGATTGAACAACTTGCCCGGCGCGGTGAAAAATCGCTGGCGTTTGGGCCAATGCGCCCCGTTGGGCTGACTGATCCGCGTACCGGGCGCTGGCCGTATGCGGTGGTGCAGCTTCGACAGGATAATATCGCCGGGACGCTGTATAACATGGTCGGCTTCCAGACGAATATGCACTATGGCGATCAGGAACGCATCTTGCGGATGATCCCCGGTCTGGCGAATGCCGAGTTCGTGCGAATGGGTGAAATGCACCGCAACACGTTCATCAACGCGCCGATGCTGCTAAACCCGACACTGCAATATCGTACACGGGCTGATTTGCTGTTTGCTGGGCAGATCACGGGCGTTGAAGGTTACGCGGGCAATATCGGTACGGGCTTGTTGGCGGGGATGAATGCGGCGCGTATTTTGAAGGGTGAAGCGCCGCTCACACTGCCGCCAACAACGATGTTGGGTGCATTGTGTCATTACGTGACGCACGCCGAAACGGGACACTTTCAACCGATGAAAGCCAACTACGGAATTTTGCCGCCGCTGGCCGAAGACGAACGGCCACGCGGCAAACGAGATCGCGCGCAAGCCTATACGGATCGCGCGCTGAGCGATTTGGAGACGTTTTTAGGGTTTGCCTCACCCCCCAACCCCCTCTCCATAAATGGCGAAGGGCAGTCAGACGCCGCATGAGCGCCCCTCTCTGCTTGCGGAGAGGGGTTGGGGGTGAGGCAATTAATCACCCGGCTCGACAACGGTGAAGGCATCGGCAAATGCGCCTGCGTGTACCGGGTTGCGGAAGCCGACGTTGGTCACATCGCGGCAAAGCGCCAAACCCGTCTCAAAGATGGCTTGATAGGGTGTGCCGTGCAGTTGAGCGTAACCGTGCGGCCCGGCGGCCATTGGTAGAATCGGCGCAAGGCTGGCCGAGTAGACAAACACATCCGAGCCGACTTCGACTTTTTCGCGCCGAACCACACCGCCAAAACCGACGAATAGATCAACCGTGTCCTTGGTACGCAGATCGCTCACGCCGTCACCGATCATCAGGCGGCGTCCCCACTGAGTTCCCGCTAATTCCCGGATAATCTGGGGCTTGCCCGCCGAAACGGTGAGCGGCCCCTGATCGTAATCGAGATATGATTCGTTGGCGCGGGCGGTAGGTTCGTAATATTTCCACCAATCGCCGGAGAGTTCGTTAAATTCGAGTTCGACGGCGCGAATACGTTCCGACGGCACGCCCAACCGCTCGCCAAAGCCGCGTACCGGAGTCGCCAAACCGCCGCTGATGATGAAGACCTTTTTGCCCAGATAATGCAGTGCCGCGATCACGGCCTGTGCATCGGGCACCATCTGATCCCAGTATAACTGCTCGATGCTGGCAAGCTGGCCGCGCGTCGGGCGAATCGCTTTGAGGCGTTTGCCGTACACATCGGCCAGATCGAGATCGCCATCCATCGCCTTTTGGGTGAGCAATCCTACACGGCCTTCTTTGCCTTTGAGCCGCGCCAATTCATCAACGCCTTCTATGGCAGAGAGCGTGCTATCGCAATCGAAAAAGATGAGGTCGAAACTTGTCCAACGCGCCATAAAATGCAACAGACCTTTCTAACAGCCAGGCTCGGCATTTTACCATCAGGCAGGCGGTGTTTTGTTGTGCAGTTTAGCCAACGTTAGGGGGTCAGGTTGAACAGGCAGCTTCGCCCTATACGCCCTTTCGCTGCACAGTTATAATTTAACTTACGATTAGTGGATTGCAGAACTTAGGCGCACAGGAGGAAAAATGCAGGGGCTTGTCGCCACAAAAACGATGACTAATCCAACATAAGGGGTCTACCATGACTCTGGGAAACTATGTTCGTATTCAAAATGCGCGAGGCGTTGGGCCGAAAAAACTGAGCGCCATTCTGGAAAAATTGAGCCTGACGGGTCGAACGATTGATCAGCTTTTCGCCATGCCTGCTTCCGAAATCGGCAAGGTATTCAGCCTACCCGCGAAACTTGCCGAGTCGATTGCAACATCAACTGAAAGTTCACCAGAACTCACGAAGCAGCTTGAAAGGAAAAATGTCAGGGTGCTTGTGCAGGGAACAGCGGAATACCCTCAACGGATTGCAAAATTACTGGGCAAAGATGCGCCTCCGCTGTTTTATACCTGGGGAAATCTCGATCTAATCACTAAGCCATCAGTGGGCTTTTGCGGTTCACGTAGTGTTACGCCCAAAGGGATCGATGTAACGCATGATACGGCCAGTCAAATCGCGGCCTTAGGTTGGGTGGTGGTGAGCGGCCACGCTCAAGGCGTTGATGTAACAGCGCATCAAACCGCGCTCGAATGTGGTGGATATACAATCATCGTTGCACCGGAAGGTATCCTGAATTTCGAGTTGCGACAAAACTTGCGGCAAATTGCTGCCCCTGAGCGCGTCCTGGTCGTTTCTGAGTTTCCGCCAACAGCCAAATGGAGTGTTGGCAATGCGATGACCCGCAACAAAACGATACTGGCACTATCTGACGCCATGATCTTGATTGAGTCGCGGTTAGAGGGTGGCACTTTTGAAGCGGGCAAAGCCGCGTTAGACTTGAAAGTTCCTTTATATGTCGCAGAATATCAATTACCCGGAAACAGTGCCGAAGGCAACGTTTTCTTTTTGAACAAGGGCGCGACAGCGATCCGCAAAAGTCGAGAAACGGGGAAAGCTAATATTTCGACTTTGATCGATGTTGTCCGCAGCAAACATTCTGATATAACGCCAATCAACACAAACGCCATTAGCACCAGTAGGACTAACTCTCACATGAAATACATGACCAGCGCCGAAGTGCGCCAGGGCTTTCTCGATTTTTTTGAAGAGATGCACCACCAACCCGTCGCGTCGTCGTCACTCGTGCCGGGCAACGATCCGACGCTGTTGTTCACGAACGCCGGGATGGTGCAGTTCAAGGATGTGTTTCTGGGCATCGACAAGCGCCCGTACAACCGCGCCACTACTTCACAAAAATGTATGCGCGTGTCGGGCAAGCATAACGATCTTGAAAATGTCGGGCCGTCGCCGCGTCACCATACGTTTTTCGAGATGCTTGGCAATTTCAGCTTTGGCGATTACTTCAAGCGGGATGCGTGCCGCTTCGCTTATGATCTGCTGACGCGCGTGTATGGGCTGCCGCCGGAGCGATTGTACTTCACGGTGCATACCAGCGATGATGAGGCGTTCGACATCTGGACAAAAGAGATCGGTGTCCCGGCCACACATGTACATCGCCTGGGCGATAAGAGCAACTTCTGGCAAATGGGCGATACCGGGCCGTGTGGTCCCTGTTCCGAAATTTTCTGGGACTGGGATCCATCAGGTGGCACGGACTACGAAACGATTGCGCGTGAACACGTCGCGGATAATGGGCGGCTTTTCGAGGTCTGGAATCTGGTGTTCATGCAGTACAACCAGAACGCCGACGGCACACGCGAACCGCTTGAACGAACGGGCGTCGATACGGGCATGGGACTGGAGCGCATCGTCAGCGTTTTGCAGGAAGTACGCAGCAACTATCAGACTGATTTGTTTTTGCCGATCATCGCGCGTATTCGAGAATTGAACGGCGCGACTCAGGAACAATATGCGGCGGACAGCGTGCCGTACCATGTGATCGCCGATCACGTTCGGGCAGCCTCGTTCCTGATCGCGGATGGTGTGACGCCGGGATCCAAGGATCGCGGCTATATCTGCCGTATGGTGATTCGGCGGGCGGCGCGGTTTGGCAAGAAGATCGGCTTCGATCAACCCTTCCTGGCAGATGTGGCCGATACGCTGATCGAGGTGATGGGTGGGCATTACAGCGAACTCAAAGAACGTCGTGAGACGATCCGCAAAGCGATCACGCAGGAAGAAGTGCGCTTCCGCCGCACGCTGGATCGCGGCATCGCCGAACTGGACTCGATGCTGGCCGAAACTACAACGCATGGTATGCTGCCAGGCGATAAGGCGTTTTTCCTGAAAGGGACGCTGGGTTTGCCGTTTGAGGTAACGCGCGATATTGCTCAGGAACTCGGCTATAAGGTCGATGAAGAAGGCTTTTACGCGGCGCAGCGCGAACACGAACTTGCCAGCGGCGCTGATAAACCGATGGGCACGATCAACATTCAGGCGCTCTATGGCGATACGCTAGCTGACCTGAAAGCGCGCGGCGTGCTGGGTGCATCGGGTGTCGAATACGATCCGTACAGCGGTACAGAACGTCAGGGGCGGCTTGTGACGATTCTGCGCGATGGCCTTGCGGTTGAAGCCGCAGAGGTGGGGGATCGGGTTGAAGTCGTGCTGGATAAAACGTGCTTCTATGTCGAGTCCGGCGGTCAGGTCAGCGACACGGGCACGATTCGCGGCCAGGGTTGGACGATTGATATTGAAGATGTGCGCCGTCCAGTTGGTGGTCTGGTAATCCACATTGGCGAAGTGGTTGAAGGGACGGTCAAAGTTAACAGTGAAGCGACTGCGTCTGTGGATGCACCGCGCCGAATGGACATTATGCGAAATCACACGGCAACACATCTGTTGCACGCACAGCTTCGGGCGGTGCTGGGCAATCACGTTCAGCAGCGCGGTTCACTGGTCGCGCCGGATCGGCTGCGCTTCGATTTTAGCCATGATGCGCCGCTGACAGATGAAGAACTGAGCGCGATTGTGGCGAACATCAATGCCGCGATCATGGCGGATATGCCTGTAAAAACCGTTGAGAAGGATTTGGCGACGGCACGATCCGAAGGGGCGATGGCGCTCTTCGGCGAAAAGTATGGGGATCGCGTTCGCACCGTGACCATTGACGATCATGGTCAGCGATACAGTTATGAACTGTGCGGCGGTACGCACGTTAAGGATACAGCGGTGATTGGCCCGTTCGTCGTGACCAATGAAGGCAGCGTTGCCCAGGGCATTCGGCGTATCGAGGCCCTAACGGGAACGGGCGCACAACGGTATATCGGTCATCAGCGGCAAATGCTGCATCTGGCGGCCAATGCACTGGGCACGACACCCGACAGCGTTAACGCGCGTATCAACGCGATGCGTGACGAACTTGCGACGATGCGCCGCGAAAATGATCGGTTGCGTCGGCAGGTGGCACGGCTCGAATTTGAGCAGTTGTATAATCAACGCCAGATGATCAACGATGTGCCAGTATTAATTGCGCGCGTCGAGGCCACATCCGCCGATACGCTGCGCGAAATGACGGATTGGTTCCGCGATAAAGCCAAAAGCGGCGTGATCGTTCTGGGTAGCGTGAATAATGATAAGCCACAGTTGATCGCGTCCGTCACGGATGATCTGACCAAACGGGTTCACGCAGGCAACCTGATCAAAGCCATTGCGCCGATAGTGGGCGGCGGCGGCGGCGGGCGTCCGAACATGGCGCAGGCGGGCGGCAAGGACGCGGGCAAACTGGATGCGGCATTAGCGCAGGCGCGTGAGGTCATCGCCCAGGGCTTGGCTTGAAATGGCACGTAAAGCAATCAGCAAAACGAAACAATTCCAGGTGTTTATCTCTCACTCATCGATTGATACCTGGGTTGCTGAACAAATCGCTCTACATATCGCTGATAGCGGAGCGAAATCCTTTCTGGACAAGAATGATATTCAACACGGAGATAACTTCGATGATAAAATTCGGGAAGGAATCTTTGTATCCAATGAGTTTTTGGTTTTGCTCACACCCTGGGCACTTCTAAGACCCTACATCTGGTACGAGGCAGGCCTATTCTTGGGTGATAAAAAGCGAAAAGCACGTGTCATTGGCGTGGTTCACGGAATCTCCAAAACAGATATTGCGACACGTGCGGAAATTCCAGCCTGGATCAAGGAAGTCGATTTAGTTGACATCAACGATCTGGAGTCATATTTTGTGCAGTTGAAGCGTCGAGTCAAGAATTGGAGTCAAGATGGCTGAAAAAAGACCGAGTGTATTTATCTCCTATTCCCAACAGGATAGCTTGTTGGCACATAAGATGGCAGATGCACTCCATAACGACGGCATAAAGACATGGTTTGATCAACCGGAGGCCGAAAGCATCAGCGATGAATGGTCAAAGCGGCTGGTTAAAGCACTTAACTCAAGCAGTGCGGTTTTGTTTATTGTTTCTCCCCATTCGCTGACCTCACCCTCTAATCTGTTCGAGTTGGGTGTTGCACAAGGCCAGCATAAACCTGTTATTGCTGTAATTGCTGAGCCAATTGGTGCTGAATTACTTGATGATGTGCCCAAATCTCTCAAACAGCTTGTCGCCAGCGCCGAGTCGAGTTCGCCGGGCGAAGTGGCAGCAAAGCTGATCGACGTTCTAAAGTTGCAACACCCATAACGGTGGGCTTATGACTGACGCGGTCAAGAGACTCGGTATCCCTGAATTGATTGGCGACAAACGCGAACAGGTGATTGCGCTTGTCGTCAGTCAGGGTGCATCGAATGTGCGAATATTCGGTTCGGTGGCACGTGGTGAAGCCGGAGCGGACAGCGATATTGATATTCTGGTGGATGGTTTGGAAAATACGGTATGGGGCGGCGGTTCACTAATGGTTCAATTGGCTAAATTGTTAGGGCGACCTGTCGACCTGCTGAGTCCTGATGATCTACATTGGTACATACGCGATAAAGTTCTGAAAGAAGCTGTACCATTGTGAATGGATCGACAGCTAGTTGAAACTCCAAGTCATCCAGCTTGAGCCATACGATGATATTGTCTCGGTGCGGGATCGGCTCTCGTTCGTGGGCGCTGAACGAGTGCTGCTCGTCTGGCCTGCCTCCGGCGCGATCCTGCAACGCAAACTGGATTTGGTTTTGATCCAGCGTCAGGCGGCGCGCTGCGGTATTCGGTTGGCGCTCGTGACACACAACCGCGTGGTGGCAGAACATGCCGATGAGTTGAACATCTCCGTGTTCAGTTCGAGTGACGCGGGCAGTAAGGTTCGCTGGAAACGTTCGCGCAACAAAGTGTTCGTGGATCGCGCTGATAAACCGGATGAACTGGATCGCTATGAATTGATGGAAGTGGCGAGTCGGTTTCGGGTGCAGCCGCCCGCTCAGGTGGCAAGGCAGCGCATCGTCCGGGCAGTGACGGCGGTGATTCTGGCCGCGACGCTGCTCACATTGGGGATGATCGTGCTGCCTTCGGCCAGTGTGCGGGTGTACATCGCGCGCGATCAATTGACGACTACCGTTCGCCTGATTGCCGATCCGACGATTGCGATTGAAAATATCAGTACCGGGCATGTCCCGGCACTGCTGGTCAGCAATATTATTGTGCAGCGTCAGGCGACGATTCCCGCCAGCGGCAGCGCGGATATTCCAAGTGCCTCGGCAACGGGTACGGTCATTTTCACCAACCAGACCAGTCAAAAGGTGACGATCCCCGCCGGAACGATTGTCAGCACCTTGAATGGCGTTCACCCGGCGCGCTTTCAAACGTTGACTGAATACGTGATCGATGCGAAAGGCACGGCTGAGGTCACGATTCAGGCCACGCCCGACTCGGCGGGGCCGGTAGGTAACGTTGAGGCGAACCTGATCAACAACATCGAGGGCGATCTTTCTAACAAGCTGGCTGTGCGTAATGCCAACCCGACACGCGGCGGCACACTTCGGCAGCAGAGCATTGTCACCAAAGATGATCAAACACGATTGCTAACGCTGCTGCGCGATCAGATACGCACCACATCAATTGCCGATATTACGCTGACATCGACGCAGTTCATCGCGCCCGGCTCGATTCAGATTGCCGAGGAACGCCCCGACTGGACAACCTACAGCGCGTTTGTGGGGGATAAAGTTGATACCTTGACGTTGACGTTGAAGGTTCGGGTTCAGGCGCTTGTGATCGATGAACTGGCGGCACGCAAAGCGGCCTATGCCAGCCTTGCCCGCTTGCTCGGCAATCGTCAGATCGTGGTGGACAGCATCGCCTACCAACGTGGCCGTGTTGATCCGGTGGATGCGAAGGGACAGGCCGCCTTCCTGATAACGGCGTCCGGGGATGCCGTGACCGATGTTGATCCTGAATCAGTACGTGGGCGGTTGGCCGGGGTAAGTCTGAGTGATGCACGTGCTACCCTTGAGCGAACGCTGCTGCTCGATCCGCGCCGCCCACCACAGATCGAGGTTTTGCCTGCGGTGTTTGGCAGATTGCCGTTTTTGCCTGTGCGGATCGATGTGACGATTCGATGAATGGCGCGGGGGAGACCAGGCAGACGCGCGGGAAGTTGTTGGGGATCGATCATGGCGCGAAGGTGGTAGGGATTGCGGTTTGTGATGCGACACAAATGCTGGCACGTCCGCTGCAACTGATGACTCGATCCACACGAGAGCGGGATTTTGCGACGGTCAACGGCTTGATCACAGCGCAGCAAGCCGTTGGGATCGTGGTGGGTTTGCCCGAAACGCCAGAAAATTTCGACGGTGTGAGTCAGGCGGATACGGTGCAGCGTTGGGCAGTGCGGCTGGCCGGGCAGGTGAACATTCCGGTTTACCTATGGGAAGAAACGTTCTCAACGATGGAGGCCGAAAATCTCATCGCAGATTCGGGATTGAAACGTCGGGATCGTGTCGATGATGTGGCGGCTGCTATAATTCTCCAAAGTTTTCTGGATGCTCATCCGCCCGGCACGCCCTACCCCGCTGCTGTCAAGCCGCGCCGCTAGACTGGTTTACAGAGGATAAAATAGCCTGATGCGTGTTTCCGTTCGCCTTGTGCTGCTGTTTGCGTTTGTGGTGGTAGTCTGCTCCGGCGTGACCTGTGTCGGTGCTGTGTTGATTGGTGGCCGCGCGCCCAACACGCGGCTCAATCCGGTAGAGGCGTTAGCGATCCGATTGACGCTGCTCAGCCGCAATAAAACACTCGAAACAGCAGCGGGCGTTGATCCCAAACAGGAAAAATTTGTCATCAAGCGCGGCGATACGGCCAACGATATTGGTTTTAACCTGACCGCGCAGGGCTTGATCACTGACGCCGATCTATTCCGCAATTACGTGCGCTTTTATGGCATGGACGCAAAATTGCAGGCCGGAACGTATCTGCTCAGCAAAACGCAAACGATTCCACAGATCGCGCAGGCATTGACCAATGCCGGGACAAACAGCGTTACGGTACAGGTGATCGAAGGCTGGCGCACTGAACAGATCGCAGCGGCGATTGATGCGAACCCGACGCTGAGTTTCAGCGGCGCGGATTTCCTGGCGTTGGCGGGCAAGGGCGCGCAGCCACCCGCAGATTTTGCCCGTGCGGTGGGACTGCCGTCTGGCGCATCACTTGAGGGGTTTTTGTTCCCGGATACCTATTCGCTGCCATTGGATGCAACCGCCAACGATTTGCTCACCGCCATGTTGAACCGCTTCGATACGAAAGTGACGGCGCAAATGCGAACTGATGCCGTCCGACAGGGCTTGACGGTGTATCAGGCGATCACGCTGGCCTCGATTGTCGAGCGTGAGGCGGTGATCGCAGAGGAGCGGCCATTGATCGCGGGCGTGTACCTGAATCGGCTGCGTAAGCCGATGAATCTGGACGCCGATCCGACGATTCAGTATGCACTGGGCAACACACGCACGGCGGGCACCTGGTGGCCGAACCTGACGCAAGAGGACTATCGGAGCGTGCAATCGCTCTATAACACCTACCTGCATCCGGGGCTGCCACCGACACCGATAGCGAACCCCGGCCTGTCCTCGATCACGGCGGCGATCAATCCGCAAGCGTCGAATTATTTCTACTTCCGGGCAAGCTGCGCTAACGACGGCCACCACAAGTTCGCGGTCACGTTTGCCGAACAGCAAGCCAATGGGTGTTCGTGATTCATCGAGTCACGAAATGGTGTTGTAGAAAGCGGGCAGCGGCGGCACAGGCGATGGACTGTAGGTGAGTGCATCGGCCAAGCGTCGTTTGGCCTGTTCTAGACGTGTCGGATCGTTGGCATATAGCGTGAAGGTGGGTTCGCCTGCCTTCACCGCATCGCCCACTTTCTTGTGAACCATGATCCCAACGGCGTGATCAATCGTATCCTCTTTGCGTTCACGGCCAGCCCCCAGATCGACAGAGGCGACGCCGACACTCAACGCACTAAGCCCAGCGATGTAGCCATTCTGTGAGGCGTTGATCGACTCGATCAGGCTGGCTTTGGGCAAGCGATCCAGATCATCGATCACGGACACATCGCCGCCCTGTGCGCTCACCAATGTTCGGAACTTCTCGAAGGCGGAACCGTCGTCAAGGTGTGCGGTGGCCTCGGCCATGTAGTTGTTCATCGCCGTTTCGGATGTGTTTTTGCGCGCCAGTCGGAGCATGTGCGCGGCCAGTGTCAGACAGTGTTCGCGCAAATCGCGGGGGCCGCCACCGCGTAAGGTTTCGACGGACTCACGTACTTCAAGCGCGTTCCCAACAGCACTGCCCAATGGTTGATTCATATCGCTGATGAGTGCCACCACTTCACGCCCCGCGCCCTTGCCGATCTCAACCATGATCCGGGCTAACGCTTCGGCATCGGGGACATTCGTCATAAATGCGCCAACGCCGACTTTCACATCCAGTACAATCGCGTGTGCGCCCGCCGCGATCTTTTTGCTCATAATGCTGCTGGCAATGAGCGGCAAACTCTGCACGGTGCCCGTCACATCGCGTAAGGCATACAGTTTGCCATCGGCGGGTGCCAGATTACCGCTTTGCCCGGCCAGCACGATCCCGTAACGGCGTGCCTGTTCACGGAATTCAGCCAACGTCAGTTGAACGCGGTAGCCGGGAATCGACTCCAGCTTATCAAGTGTGCCGCCCGAAAAGCCCAGGCCGCGCCCGCTCATCTTGGCGACGGGTACACCGCACGCCGCCACTAATGGCAGGACGATCAAGGTTGTTTTATCGCCGACGCCGCCCGATGAGTGCTTATCGACGGACATGGGCAGCACATCGGAAAGATCAAGTTGTTCGCCCGAACGTACCATCGCCAGCGTCAGGTCAATCGTTTCGCGGTGACTCATCCCCCGAATGGTGACGGCCATCAGCCACGCCGCCGCCTGATAGTCGGGGATGTCGCCGCGCGTATAACCCATCACAAAATCGTTGATTTCTTCGCTGGTCAGTTCCAGGCCATCGCGTTTATGAACGATAATATCAGCAGCACGCATCAGGACTCCTTCGAGGGAATAGGGCACGCTATAATGAATTGCTATACAGCTTAGTTGTAACCAATTTTTCGAGTTATGGGAGTGTTTCGTGACCAAGTATCAGGAGCGGCAGTCTGCCCTCAAAAAAGCGCAAGCGGCACAGCGCCAGCAAATGACCCTGATCGGCGTCGTAATGGTCGTCGTGGTGCTGTTTTTTGGATTGTTTCTGTTTGTCCTCAATCGCAGCGGCGGATCAAATACACAGGCGGGCAAATATGATCTGCTCTACAAAACGCTCACGGCGGATGGTTCACCGATTCTGGGCGATTCGCAAACCAAACTGACGGTGATCGAGTTTTCGGATTTTGGCTGTCCATACTGCCTGGGCTACAAACCAACGGTGAACGAGATCATCGACAAATACGTTCGCACCGGGCAAATTCGGCTGATCTTTTCGCCGCAGTTATTCCACCAAAACTCAGATGTGGCGGCGACGGCGGCGCTCTGTGCCGATAAGCAGGGCAAATTCTGGGAAATGGGCGATGCGCTGTTTGATATTCAGTCGCGCGAAGGGCTGACCGCTTTCACCGTTGAGCGTTTGAAACAAACGGCTGCATCGCTCAATCTGGAAACCTCAAAGTGGCTGGGCTGTATGATCTCCAACGACATGAAACAACCGCTTGCCAAAGCCTATGCCCTGTTTCAAAAGATGGGCGCGCAGGGCACACCGACGATGATGTGGTCGCCGGATGGGGAGAACTGGCAATTCTTCGCGGATGAGTTGGGTCAGCCCTATGTTTCGGGCGGCGTGCCGATTGAACTGGTTGCCAAAACGATTGATAAATTCTACAAGGGTAAGTCATAAGCATCTCTAATACAACATTGACGTGACTCTGATAAATTTTTTATAGAGATGTCGTATCCTATGGTCATGAAGCATTTTAATTCTAGCAACCGGAGGATACGAAAATGACGACTGTAAACCGTTGGAACCCCGTTCGTGACATGATCGTTTTGCGCGACGCGATGGATCGTATGATGGAAGACTCGCTTCGCAACCGCAATGGCGCGCAAACCCTGAGCGCGTGGGCACTGCCGATTGATGTCTTCACCAGTGAAGACGCGATCATTTTGCAAGCCGATGTGCCAGGCCTGAAGCCCGAAGAACTCCAGGTGACACTCGAAGGCGACACGCTGACCATTCGTGGCGAACTGAAAGCCACTGAGGATCGCAAGTTCCTGCTGCGTGAACGCCCGACGGGTAAGTTTGAGCGCACACTGACCATCAACACGCCTATCGATCATGCAAAGGTTGATGCCAGTTTTGAGAATGGTGTCCTGACGCTGACGCTGCCAAAGGCCGAAGCAGTCAAGCCGCGTCAGATTTCGATCAAGGCCAAGTCCATCGACGGCGCTAACGCGAAAGGGTAACGACGGCTGCTTTACGGCTCAATTTTCAAAGGCGTTTCCCTGATTAGGGAAACGCCTTTTTTGTTTTTACAAGACCTTTATAACTTCCTCGCTTGACAATTCGTAAACACTATACGATAATGTTTACATCGTTAACTAATGAGAACGAAGATATAATTCGTGATGATATATAACGCTCTATGAACGGAAAAATAATGAGTACACGGCGCGAACGCATTCACGATAACGTCCGGGAAGAAATCAAGGGAGTAGCACGGCAGCATATGGCAGCACAAGGCACTGCCGCCATTTCTTTGCGTGCGATTGCACGCGATATGGAGATGACCGCGCCGGGACTGTATCGCTACTTCGCCAGTCGAGATGAGTTGATCACGGCGCTGATTCTGGATGCGTTTCTGGATTGTGCCGAGGCACTACAGGCTGCCTATGAAAGCTGTCCCGCCGATGACCCTATTGGACGGCTGGAAGCGATCATGCTGGCTTATCGGGACTGGGCGATTACCCATCCAACAGACTTTGCGCTGATCTACGGCAACCCGATCCCGGATTATCAGCAGACGCCCGAAGCTGATCAGGAAACCGGGCGCGCTTCACAGAAATCATTCGAGGTGGTCGGGCGTGCCATTGTCGAAGCCATCGCGGCAGGCGCGTTGATTCCACCGCCGGAGTACGTGAATTTGCCAGAGGCGATGGCGCAGCAATTAGCCGTTCGACTGGCTCAATACGACGCCGCAACAGTGACCCCAACCGTGATGTATCTGACGCTGCTGGCCTGGTCACAGGGGCACGGCCTGATCATGCTTGAATTGGACGGCCACTTGCAGCCGATCATCGAGGATATTGGGGCGCTCTATCGGCATCGCTTGAAAGATATTTTGCGGCAAATGGGCGCGCAACTCAAAACGTAATCATATGCGATTAATCCGGCAATAAATTGTCGGATAACACTATCAATCCAATTTTGTTTAACACAGCAATGATTTGCCGTGTGGACTTCATATTGCCAATTTCCGAAATAATCAGAGAGGAATTCCACCATGAATAACCCATCCAACATCAGCAGTGAACTGCACGTCATTTTTGGCACCGGCCCGCTTGGAACGTCCGTCATGCGCGAACTTGTGGCGCGCGGCAAGCGGGTTCGCATGGTCAATCGCAGTGGCAAGGCCGCCGAACTCCCGGCAAGCGTCGAAGTGGTGAGCGGCGATGCCTACGACTCGAACAGTACACGGGCAGTCACAAAGGGCGCAGCCGTCGTTTATCAGTGCGCGCAGCCCGCGTATCACGAGTGGCGGCAAAAGTTCCCGGCATTACAACAGGGCATTCTGGATGGCGTAGCGGCCAATAGTGCAAAATTCATCGTTGGCGAAAATGTGTATATGTATGGCGAAGTGAAAGGCCCGATCCGGGAAGATTTGCCTTACGCGGCACACACCAAAAAAGGCAAAGTACGCGCGCAAATGTCCGAAATACTGCTGGCCGCTCACAAAAGCGGTAAAGTGCGTGTAGCGATGGCGCGTGCGTCGGACTTTTATGGACCCGGCGTCCTAGAGTCGCTGGTTGGGGATCGGGTGGTGTATCCGGCACTGGCGGGCAAAAGTGCCTCGTTCGCGGGCGATCTGGATGCGCCGCACACGATCACGTACATCAATGATTTTGGTAAGGCGATGGTCATTTTGGGCGAACGCGACGAGGCGCTTGGGCAAGCCTGGCATGTGCCGAACGCGGAACCGCTCACGCAGCGACAGATTGGCGAAGTGATTTTCAAAGAGTTGGGAACGCCGCCCAAAATAAGCGCGATGGGACGACTGATGATGCAAATCGGCGGCATTTTCATTGTTGGGGCGCGCGAAACGGTGGAGATGATGTACGAATTCGAGAAGCCGTTTGTGGTCGATAGCCGCAAATTCGAGAAGGCATTCGGCATGAAGGCCACACCGATTCGTGAAGGCATCCAGCAAATGATCGCGTGGTACAAGGCGCATCCGCAAGTAAAAGGGGCGCACTAAGCACAAATAAAGCCGCCCCATTTGCGGTCAGGGTTGCAGTGCCTTTTCCGGCCTGCTATAATGAAGCCGTTTTAACGTCCAGACCGACAGGCCACCGCGTTCGGCCTGTCTGGTGACAAGTAAACGGAAGTGAGGCTGAACGCCATGCCACTCGCCAGGAGCGAAAAAGAAGAAATCTTCAAGGGCTTTTCGCGGCACGAAAGCGACACCGGATCGCCCGAAGTGCAGATCGCAATGCTCACCACCCGCATCAATCAGCTTACCGAACATCTCAAAATACACAAACATGATCAGCACTCGCGTCGCGGGCTGCTCAAGCTGGTTGGATCGCGTCTGCGCCACCTGCGCTATCTGAACAACACCAATCCACAGTCGTACAAGCAACTGATCGAGCGGCTTGGGCTGCGCGACTATGTGAAACGCTAAACAGGTTTGGAAAGCTGCCCGGCATATGAGCATCGATCAGATGGCTACACGCCGGGCTTCACACTTTCGATTGACGCTCGACGGACAGGCATTGGAGCCTGGCACTAATTCGCTTTCATGGCGCGATTAGCAGCAGCCTCCAGTCCCGGTCACTCGAGCGTTACTATTTTTACGGAGAATGCAAACAGGTATGTCACCCTCTTACACGGCTGGCAGCATGGGGACGCCCCATCGCTATACGGCACAACTCGGCAAACACGAAATCATTATTGAAACTGGCAAGCTGGCCGAACAGGCAGGCGGCGCGGTAACGGTTCGCATGGGCGATACGATGCTGCTGGCAACTGCCACCATGAGTCCAACGGCACGCGCTGGCATCGACTTTTTTCCGCTTTCGGTGGATTATGAGGAGCGCCTGTACGCCGCCGGACGCATCCCCGGATCGTGGTTCCGGCGCGAAGGCCGCCCGGCAGAACGCGCCATCCTGACCGCCCGCGTCACGGATCGCCCGCTGCGCCCGTTGTTCCCGGATGATCTTCGCAATGAAGTACAGGTCATCATCACCGCGCTGGCTGTAGACGGCGAATATGCGATTGATATGCTGTGCATCATCGGGGCCAGTGCTGCGCTCTCGATCAGCGATGTGCCCTGGGAAGGCCCCATTGCGGCGACTCGTGTCGGATTGATCAACGGCGAAATCGTGATCAACCCGACGATCCCGGAAATGGCCGATAGCAAACTCGACTTGCGAATGGCGGGCACTGCCGACGCGATCATCATGGTTGAGTGCGGCGCGGATGAAGTCGATGAAGAAACGATGGTGCGCGCCCTTGAAAGCGGGCACGCGGCCATTCAGGACGTGATCAAGATTCAGAATCAGATGCGCCAGGAAGTCGGCAAGCTGAAGTCTGAATATAAGGCGGCGGCTAACGATAAGCTGCTGGCAGATCGGGTTCAGCAGAGTGTCGGCGCACGCCTGACCGAGATCATCG
The DNA here is from genome assembly GCA_038239365.1 of Aggregatilineales bacterium. Lineage (GTDB taxonomy): Bacteria > Chloroflexota > Anaerolineae > Aggregatilineales > UBA2796 > JBBRMW01. Next base: position 3,483 of record JBBSEU010000059.1, on the reverse strand, counting down.
CCGCGAACTTTAGCCGCGATGAACGCCGCGCCGAACTGGACGATCTGCGCGATGGGCTGGTCACCGAAATGAGCGATGTGCCTGAAACCGAAACCGCAGTCGATGCGAAACTGGTCAGGGAACAATTCGAGATCGCCTACTCGAATGAAGTGCGCCGCCGGATCGTCGAAGATGGTTTGCGTCCTGATGGCCGTCAACTCACCGAAATTCGTCCGCTTGCGGCGGAAGTCGGCCTGATTCCGCGTGTACACGGTTCCGGGTTGTTCAAGCGCGGTCAGACTCAGGTGTTGAGCATCGTCACGATTGGCACGCCCCGCGACGTGCAGCAGCTAGACGGACTCGAACCAGATGATACTAAGCGGTACATGCACCACTACAATTTCCCGCCGTACAGCACGGGTGAAGCAACGCCCTTGCGCGGACCAAAGCGCCGCGAAATTGGTCACGGCGCGCTGGCCGAAACCGCCCTGCGCTCGGTGATCCCGCCCGAAGACGAGTTCCCCTACACAATCCGCGTGGTCAGCGAAACGCTATCAAGCAACGGTAGTTCCTCGATGGCAAGTGTGTGCGGAAGTACGCTTTCACTGCTGGATGCGGGCGTGCCGATCAAACGCCCGGTGGCCGGAATTGCGATGGGCTTGATCCAGGAAGGCGATAAATACGCGATCCTGACGGATATTCAGGGGCTTGAAGATCACTTCGGGGATATGGACTTCAAGGTGGCCGGGACAGAAGTCGGAATCACGGCGCTGCAAATGGATATCAAGATCAAAGGCTTGAGCAGCGACATTATGAAGCAGGCGCTGGCGCAGGCGCGTGATGCACGGCTGGCAATCCTCGAACTGATCAACAGCGTGATTTCTGAGCCGCGCCGCAATCTGAGCAAGTACGCGCCGCGCATGAACGCGCTCAAGATTGACCCGGAGAAGATCGGATCGCTGATCGGGCCGGGCGGCAAGACCATTCGCGCGATGCAGGAACGTTACAACGTCAAGATCGACATTCAGGAAGACGGTACTGTGTTCGTGAGCGGCCCCGACGGTGCCAGCGCAGATCGTGCCATCGAAGCGATCTCAGGCATGACCGAAAACGCCGAAATCGGACGCATTTATACTGGCCGCGTGTCGCGCGTCGAACCGTATGGCGCGTTCGTTGAGTTTTTGCCGGGACGCGATGGGCTGGTTCACATCAGCCAGCTATCCGATCACCGCATCGAAAATATCAACGACGAAGTGGCGATTGGCGATGAACTGATGGTCATGGTGACGGACATCGACTCGACTGGCAAGGTACGTTTGAGCCGTCAGGCCGTGCTTGAGGACTGGACACCCGAAGAAGCGCGCGAGCGTGACAGCGGCGGGCGCAGTGGCGGCGGTGGTCGTCCGGGTGGTGGCGGCAATCGTTCGGGTGGCGGTGGTCGTCCGGGTGGTGGCGGCAATCGTTCGAGTGGCGGCGGTTTTCGCGGTGGTGGAGATCGTCGCGGGGACTAATTGCGCCTCTCTCCGTTGGTGGTTTATGCCGGGGAATAAATTCCCCGGCTCAGAAGTTTGGCAAAACCCTCTAAATACGTACTTACTGGTGATCACTGTACCTTTAGTAATCGAAGAAATTGCCCCAAATGTCTGAAATGTTCCACGTTTAGCGTTAGCAATGGTATTTTGTGGTATGCAGCCGTTGCCGCGATTAGCAAGTCGGCATAATCCATTCGCTTGTTTAACGAAATACTATGTGCTTGAACATACGGCACACGCCTTAAAACACCATCCGTAAGCGGAAGCACTGCAAACTGAGAAAATTGACGTGCAAAATCAGAACGCCGCCCGGCAGCGATCTCACCCGTTTCATATTCCAACTGTGTGATGATACTGATCGCACCAACGCCATAGATCGCCAGTGAACGTCGCAAAGCATTCGTGCGGCTCGGCTGACGCAGATGTTGAATCAGCAAATTGGTATCAATCAGGCAATCAGCATCAATCATACAATGTGCTTATTTCCGCGATGTTTCATCACCTGCCCACTTACCACTTGATTGTTGCAACATGTCACGCACTGCCGGATTCATCGCCGCGATGCGTTCCTGAATATAGCCTTCACGTTCCGCATCACTCAGATGAGCAAGTGGGTCTTCGATGATCGCTTCTACGGACGTATCGCTCTGAGCATGATCGATAAACTCGGCGAAATTGATCAACTCGTCAAGCTGCGGCCATATACTTTGGATGAGTGTTTCGGCGTCGTGTTCCGGGATATGGTAGCGCACAAGTAATGACTTGAGTTCATTGTGCAACGCCGTTTCGGTGGTTACATCAGTATCCATTTGCAGAGCCTCACAAAAACCATATGACAATTATATCATCCAGGATGCTGGATCATTAAGCAACCATACTTGCCGGGTAATTAACGCCCCGGCGTCCGACGCGAAACACTCCGCAGCAGTGCCGCTTGTTCCGCGTCGGTGAGCGGTTTCCACTCACCGGGCGCGAGTCCTTCCAACGTGATCACCCCAATCGCGGCACGAACCAGGCGCAGCGTCGGAAAGCCAACAGCAGCAGTCATGTGCCGTACCTGTCGATTGCGTCCTTCGGTGAGGATCAACTTTAGCCACGCTGTCGGCACGTTCTTGCGAAAGCGAATCGGTGGGTTGCGTTCCGGCAAATCGGGCGGCGTGGTCAATAGTTCGGCTTGTGCCGGGCGCGTGCGATAATCGCGGATCGTCACGCCTGCGCGCAGTTGTTCCAGTGCGGCGGCATCGGGGATGCGTTCCACCTGCACCCAATACGTTCGGGGATGAGCATATTTAGGATCAGTCAGCCGGGCATTGAGCGCGCCGTCATCGGTCAGCAGCAGCAAGCCTTCGCTGTCGAAGTCGAGTCGCCCGGCGGCATACACACCCGGCAACTGAATATAGTCGGCCAGCGTTGAGCGTCCCTCTGGATCGGTGAACTGTGGCAAAACGCCGTAGGGCTTGTAAAAACGAATGACCTGCATGAGCGAAACCTGACTGCCGAAAGATTGAGCAGCGCGATTATACCCCCGCTGAGGTCATCATCTGCCTGAGCATTTGACGGGTTTTCATGCGGCGATACACGAACATCAACGCAATCGGCGGCCACCCGATCAGCCACGTTACGATCTCGCCCAACAAGCCATCGAGCAGGCGAAATGTTGCATCGTCCGTGACGGTACTCGTACCATCGCCCAGATCGCGGAAAGTGTGCCGATGTACCCAATATTTGAATGGGCTGCTCAACGAACGATCCACGAAGTTGCAGACCGTCGCGCCCGGCTGGTACGGATTGAATTCGTCGTAAATGGCGTGCCATGTTGCCGCCAGTGGGCCAACACTCAGCCTAAATTTCAGTTCCGCGCCGGTTCGTAACGGTTGATCCATCGACAGGATTGTGACCTGTGTCGGCGGCGGTGTCAGTTCCTTGAGCGCCTTCGGATCGTCGTGCATTTGCCAGACGGCGCTCAACGGTG
>JBBSEU010000058.1:0-22850 GCA_038239365.1 Aggregatilineales bacterium | reverse complement strand
GTGAACTTTGAAGGTGTGGAACTCTCCACCCTCAAAGGCGAATCGCTCCGCAAGATGCGCCGCCGTATGCAAATGATCTTCCAGGACCCGTATGCCTCGCTCAACCCGCGTATGTCGGTAGGACGCATCATCGCCGAACCCTTGCGTGTTCACAACGTCGGCAACGCCAAAGAGCAGCAGGAAAAAGTTCAATACCTGTTAGAGCGTGTCAACCTGAACCCGTACTTCGTGAACCGTTACCCGCACGAGTTCTCAGGCGGTCAGCGGCAGCGTATCGGGATCGCGCGCGCGTTGGCGCTCAACCCCACGTTCATCGTCTGCGATGAGCCGATCTCCGCGCTCGATGTGTCGATTCAGGCGCAAGTCGTGAACCTGCTGCAAGACCTGCAAAAGGAATTCGGCCTGACGTATCTGTTCATCGCGCACGATTTGAGCATGGTTCGCTACATTTGTGACCGTGTGGCCGTGATGTACCTGGGTAAGATCGTGGAGCTTGGGCCAAGCGAGGAAGTGTACAACAACCCGCTGCACCCCTACACACAGGCGCTGCTCTCCGCCGTGCCAGTGCCCGATCCCGAAGTCGAGCGCAAACGTCAGCGCATCATCCTCAAGGGCGATGTGCCAAGCCCCGCGAACCCGCCTGTCGGCTGCAACTTCAACACACGCTGCCCGGTGGCGATTGATGTTTGCTTCCGCGACGAGCCGGAGCTAATCGAAGCGCGGCCTATGCACTGGGTCGCCTGCCACCGCGTCACCTGAGCATTCGTAAGCTCAATATTCTGTCCCCTTTCCATGCGGATAGGGGATCAAATCTTCATGAGTTGAAGCACAGTGCCTCGATAGTACCCACCAACTTATTTTCCCGCTGTCAGTTCAATCTCGTACTGAGCATCTAGGAAAGTGTTGGAATCGTAAATACTGCGATTTATCCTAACCATAATAAGTGATGCTTCCACTTTCTGAATAGAAATCCTTGCACGCCCCGGAACCTCGAATAACAGTTTCTGAATAGTGGTTTTCGGGTCAAAGAGGACAACAGATTGTTTGTAGTCGCTGCTTCCTACGGCGTCGGTATTCTCTTTAATAAGAAATAAACGCCCATCATCAAGTGTGTCGCCAGTAAAAACCCCAAACACGGAGAAATTTTTAAGGATCATCTGATGCTCTAAATCGAGCAGGTAGTACGTGTTCGGATGATTTCCACCGCTATCTGTTCCCGGCCATCGCTTCCCTACCAGGGCAGTGTGTTCATCTGCCGATAGCCAGACTAGACTATCAAATACCCCAGAGTACAGAACCCTGACAACCGAAGTGTTTGGATCAAACCGAACAATCAATGAGAGTGCATCATCAAACGGCGGAAAAAGATTAGTATCGTAATCACGAAACATACTCTCTAGCTGAGCAGCGTAATAGGCGACGCCAGTTGATCGCTGAATAGCTGGATAACAATATGCCTTAAAATGTCGTGTTTGTGTTTTTTTAGACTGAATATCATATATAGTTTGAGTGCAATCAATGTTCCCTTTGGTATCGTAAGCACCTGATATATCGAGTGTAATGGGCGGATTGAAGGGAGTATCCCATTTTTCTAGGCGTGGCGGTTCCAAAGTAAAGTGGACGCCTAAACGCCAATTTTTGAGTGCGATTTGCACACTGTTTTGTTGGGTCACATCTCCCACAACGGCATACGTATAAGACCATTCGGGCATCGATCTAAACATCATTACAAACTGGTGAGTATCAGCCCAGGTGAAATCAACTACGCGATCCTCAATATACTGATCTTCAGGGATGTTCTCTGTAGGATCACCTAAATATATTACTTTTTCATCAGGAAGATGCAGACTATAAAAGCTAATAACATAAGTCTTGATCAGCAAATAAGCTGGGTCAGGCGTCGTTAAAATCATTGCTCCATACGGTGCGGAGAAGTCTGCTGGTAAAAGTATCCGATGTTGAGTCGCGGTATTTTCCACGAACCACTGCTCACCGATTTGGATTACTTTATAAGACGTTGAAATATTAGAGTTTCGGGTTGCCCGCACCCGAACATTGCTGGAAAATATCACACTCGTATCATCGGTGACAGTAGGAGTCGCCGTTGGGTTAGTGCCTTGTGCCTGGGTGCGCGTGAAATCCACCCATCCGGTAAATATGACACTCAAAATTAGGCCAAATAGAGCAAAAGCACGCATTTGAATTGTCCCCGTTTAGTTCTGTATTTTGGGTTCATCGTCTGGGCTGTGACCAATTACACATTATAATGGTTGAATTCATCTAGCCAGAGGCCAACACGAAATGACACATTCCTACCAAAACATCATCACCCTTGAACCCGGCAAGCGTAGCGGCAAACCTTGTATTCGCGGACTGCGAATCACGGTTTACGATGTGCTTTCCTACTTGGCATCAGGGATGACCTACGAGCAAATTCTTGAGGATTTTCCAGCGTTGACTCGTGAGGACATTTTGGCTTGTCTAGCTTATGCCGCTGACCGTGAGCGGCAAGTATGGATTGCCCATATGTGAGGTTGTTGATCGATGGGGAGATTTCCCTTCACTTAGCCAGCCGTTCAGCGCCAAGCCGAATCACGCCCGTCCAACCCTCACGCCGATAGATTTCAACCATCGCGCGCTCCGTATCCCCTAGCTCCGCATCACCAGAAATTTGTTGTGGGTAATCCGTCAGCCCAATCAGGTAATCCGTGCTGACATCCAGGAGTTTGGCAAAACTCTCCAAATATTTCAGCGAAGGCTCAACTTTGCCATGTTCATAGCGCGATAGCTGAGCGTCGTCAATACCAGAGAGTTCCGCCAATTTACGTTGAGTTATTTTTCGGCTTTCCCTGGTTTCCCTCAAACGCTGCCCGCTAAACGGCATTCCACCAATTTCCCCAAATCACTTGACAAAATGTTTGATTGAAAATACAATAAATTCGATTGTTGGATCGGTTTTTATTAGCATTGCAGCGACACCCCGGCAAAGGTTTCGTCGCTGCAATTACCAGAAAGGAATACTTTCTCATGCGAATTGTATCTCAATCCGCGCCCGCTTCATATTCCCAATTTCCAGCGCAGCAGCTACTCATGTTGTCTGCACCCAGGATCGCCGGATTGCTTCCGGCAACAGTCACAAAACCGCGCCCCGCCGTTACGCTTCCACCACCCCGCCGTGTTTATCGCAGTTTTGCCGAGTGGGACGCCGCCGATGCCGAACTGGAAGCCTTTTTTGAAGGCGCACGTCAGCGACTGGCGGCACTCATGGCCGAGCAAAACGCCCACTTTCGTTCGCAGCCATCGACAAAACTGGTGGTGTACCATGCCTGAATCCGAAAAGTTTGATTCATCCAGCACCGCCATGTTAGTTCGCGCCGAACTGGATGATTGGCTGGCCGCGCTTGCGGAGGCTCAAAAGCGTATTGCGGCGCTGGCCGAACAAGGTGACACCAAAGAATCGCTGGCTGCTCTTTCCGAGCAATCCAAAAAGATCGATTGGCTGCTGTACGAAATGGCAAGCTATATCACGCGCCTGGAACTACAGCGACAAACTTCCCGCGCGGCCTTTACAGCAGGCTATGAAGCACGCTACAAAGACATCATCGCACAGCTTTCATCGCGCGAATACGAAGAACTGCGCCGCTCATTGCACCGCACCGAGGGCGAAGAAATCCCTTATTAGCCGTATGTAAGCAGGTGGGCGCGTGCAAAAATCTGAACGCGCCCGCTTTGTAATCCGAAAAGGTTAATGCGCCATTCTCATTCCATCTGATTTGGGTTTGCTAGCAACGCCCCTACACCTGCATCACCTGCTTTGCAGGTGAAACCGCTTTCCTAATACCTTTTACCCCTTGTATTCAGCCCCTCGTCAGCACGCCGCACAAGCGTTATAATATCCCCTCACCAAACATTTTCTAGAACGCTTTGATGCAAGACCTGAGTCGGACTCTGCTCAATTACCCACTTGAACTGCTGCGTGTCATCGCCAACCGATGGGACGTAGATTTGAACACGCGCGATTCCCGTGAGGCCGCCGCGCGTTTGGCCGATGCGATGCGCCAGCCACAGCGCATTACCGATGTGTGGGGTCGCCTCGATGAGTCGCAGCGTCAGGCCTTGCAAACGGTGCTGGGCAGTTCCGGCAGTCGAATGCCAACCGCCATGTTCACGCGGCTCTTTGGCGAAATTCGAGACATGGGTCCCGAACGACTCGAACGCGAGAAACCCTACCTCAGCCCGGTCAGCGCCGCCGAAGCTCTCTATTATCGCGGCCTGATCGCCAGCACCTTCGATAAAAGTGCCAAAGGCCCGCAGGCAATCACCTATGTTCCGACGGATTTAGTCTCACTCATGCCGACTCATAAAACCGGCTACGATCTGAGCGCGCCGCCCGAACCGCTGGTTGCCATCCCGCAACCGGATAACATCCGCCCTGCCGATACAATTCTGGTCGATGATCTGACCTCGTTCCTGGCCTTTTGCCAGTTGAATACCGTCGCGCTCGTGCCCGAAAGCGGCGTCACGCCCGAAGTGCAAAAGGCGCTCAAAAATTATCTGCTTGGCACGGCCTCGACAGCCCGCATCGCCTTGATGATCGCGCTGGCAAGCGGCTTAGGCATCGCGGCGGAGACCAACGGCGCATTCCGTCCGCTGCCCAACGCCCGCAAGTGGCTCGATCTGCGCCGCTCGGAGCAAGTGCGCGCCCTGGCCGATACCTGGCAGAAAAGCACCACCTATAACGAATTGTGGTACACGCCCGGCCTCAAAGCCGAAACGACGGGCGGCTGGCAAAGCGATCCACTGCTGGCGCGGCAAACCGTCGTTAACTTCCTTGAGCTTGTCCCGATAGATGGCTGGTGGCCTGTCGATGAACTGATCGCCGAAGTCAAAGAGGACGAACCCGATTTTCAGCGCCCCGCCGGGGATTACACCAGTTGGTACATCCGCGATGCCCAGACCGGGCAGTATTTACGCGGCTTCGAGTCGTGGGATCGGGTCGATGGCGCGGTGCTGCGCTTCATCCTGACGGGTTTGATGAACGGCCTCGGCTTGGTTGATACCGCCCAGAACGGCGCATTTTGTCGCCTGACCGCCTACGGACGCGCCTTTGCCGGACGCGCCGATTGGCCTGTTGCCAAGACCGAGCAGCCGCCAATCCTGATCCGCGACAATGGAACTGTCGAAGTACCACGCTCCGCCAGCCGCTATGATCGTTTTCAGTTGGCGCGCTTCACCGAATGGGTCACGACGGCGGATCCGTTCATCTATCGCGTTTCGGCGGATGGACTCGATCAAGCTGTTAGTCAGAACATTCAAGCGCCGCAGATCATCACCTTTTTGCGACGTGGCAGCCACGATCAAATTCCCGACGCAGTCATTCAGATGATCGAAACATGGGGACAGGCAGGCGACGGCCCGGTAACGATGGAACGCCTGATCGTTTTGCGTGTGCCAACGCCCGAACTGCTCAACACCATCCAATCCACGCCGGGACTGCGCCGCTATCTGAGTGTTCCGCTTGGCCCGACAGCCGTAGCCGTCCGCGAAAACCAGTGGAACGAATTGGCCGCTGCGCTTCAGGCACAGGGCATCCTCGTCGAGGTTGAAGTCTAACGCCCCCTCTATGAATACCACGATACCGGGCAAGTCGCTTGATGCTCAATTCGATCTGCTCTGGCAGCGGTTTTCGCGTTTGCCACGCACAGTAGACAGCCTGAGTCGCTGGTCAATGCGCGTCCGGCGCTGGCTGACACCGATCAACGTCTCGTTCATTGTGCCCATCACCGATCCAGCAGTGTGCGACTATCTCTCCAATTTGCAAAAGACACTTGCACCCTACATGGATTACGCGCCACAGCCTTCCGAAAAACTGCACGTCACACTCTATCAGATCGGCTATCTGCGTGCCGGACTGCCGCTCTCCAACACCTGGACGCGCGCTGAACTGGACGAACTCTCCGACAAAGCGCGCGAATTATTCAAGAATTTGCCGCCGTTCACCGTCAAAGTGGGGCCGGTCAATGCTTTTCCCAACGTAGCGATTGCCGAAGTTCACGACGACGGACAATTGCGCCTGCTCGAACGGGCGGCGGCCAGCGTCATCCCCGATGATCGGCGCGTGGTCCCGACGTATCCGCTCATCCCGCACATCACGCTTGGCTACTTTGGGAATCGGCCTGTCACGCCCATTGTGAAGGTGCTGCGTCCATTTCGCACTCAGCCGCCGATCACCCTTACGATTGATCGGGCGGCCATGACGCTCTACTATCGCGGCCTGGGATCATATCGCACGAAACACGTTCTACGGCACAGTGTCGAAGATATCATCGCCAATTTACCGTTAGGTGTGACTCATTGACTGCTAAGTGGCCGAGAGTGTTGGCTGTCCTGATCGTTTTGCTGCTGGCGTCGGCCTGTCGCGCCCGTATTCGCGTCCCGGCGGGTCCGACCCATGAGCCAACCGAACCGCTGCTGGCTGTGCCATCCGATGTGCCGACCAGCGCGCCCATACTCCCTACCGCGATCATTCCACCTGCTACCAACGTACCCAATAGCGACGCAACCGCAGCGTCCGCGCCAAACATCCCCCCGACCAGCATCCCGATCCCGCCAACAACAGCGGGCGCGACGGCGACTCTCCCACCGATGCAGATCACCAGTCGCGGCGTGATCGTTTTTCAACTAACCGATGCCACATCTGAGGTGATGGCCTCACTCGAATTTAATCCCATCACCGCCAAAAAAGAGTTGCTCGTCACCCTGCATGATGGCGTCTCGGCCTACGTAGATCGCATCTCGTGGAATGGCACAGCCCCGGATCGAAAACGACTTGGTGAGGATGTATCATCAGCGCGCTACTCACCGGACGCCAGCCAGATCGTCTTTAACGGCTTGCTGCTCGGTGATGCGAACGGCGCGGCACGTAAACTAATCGCGCCAGACGGATTAACGCCGTCCTGGTCACCAACGGGGGATCGGATCGTCTTTATGCGCCGCGTGCCGCCCACCACTCAGGCTTGCGTGAACGATGCGCCCGATAGCTGTGTCAGTGTTATCAGCTACGATGTTGCCGCTCAAAAAGAGATGGTGATCATCACTGCTCCAAACATCGGCGGCCCGGCTACCTGGTCACCTGATGGGAAATCGCTGCTGGTATCGATTGGTGGCGAAGCGGGCAGCGCGCTCGGCGTCATTGATATTGGCGCTCAAAAGATCACCTTGCTCGTGCCAAACCCGGATACGCCGCTCGATGCCAGCAACTACACCAATGCCATTTGGACAGCCAACAGCGATCACGTCATTTACACGACGCCTGACGGCAGTTTGTGGTGGCTACCCGTCACAGGTGGCGCGTCCGAACTTTTGACAAGTGGCGGTGCTGAGCCGTATATGCCGCCTAAGAGTCGTTGGGTTTATTATCTGGCGACGACAGTCAAAGATGCGAACAGCCTGGCACCGCAGCAGGTTTGGCGGCTCGACCCGACGAACCCGAACGGTACAGCCGAACAAGTGCTGGATACGCCCATGTCCTGCAATCACGCGGTCTGGTCAGTCAACGCCGATTTACTGGCTTGCCTGGGCACTGTCGATAACCGTCAGACGATCACGCTGTACGCACTTCCCACAGCACCCTAAAGGATTCGCTCATGGATGCACGCCGAAAATCACTTCAAAGTGGACAGGCAGCGGTCTTGATGGCCGTTGTGATCGCGCTCATATTCGCCTTGTTCACGCTGGCCTTTGAAGTTGGGCGGCTGCTCATCGCACGCGAGACAGTGATCAGCGCGACACGCCGCGCCGGTGAAGCGGGACTGTCATTTGTGGTGGATTATGCACAAAGCCGTGCCGATTGGAACGATCTGGTCTTGCACGCCAAACGCAATGCTCAGGTTTGGCAGCCCTACTATGAAGAAAAGACAGGTATCCCCAAATGGGTACGCGATCAAACACTGCGCTACCTGCAAGAAAATCTGCGCGATCACCTGAACCTGCTGACCGAAGACAGCATCGCCAAGATCAGCGTCGATTCGATCATCTTTCCCTTCAAAGAACCCAACTGGCCGACTTCAACTATCGGTGCCAAACTGCGCGTAACGGTGGAGTCGCCCTTGTTACTGCTCGGCACGCTCTCACCCACTGTTCCGATCACGGTAGAAACCACATCGATCACCACCATCAACGAAATTTTGGGTATCCCCGATGATTCAGTGGGGATCATTGGTGCAGGTGGGCAAGCGACAGAGTTTACCGGAAGCGCGCGCGTGATTCCCGGATCATCAAAAGGGTGGGTAGAACCATTCAACCATTTCATTGACGCGGGCGCGTCGATCATCAACCAGTATTGGGGTTGCCCGACTCAGCCCGTTCAGGCCTACTCGTATGCAGGTGGACGCCATACCGGGATCGACTTCGGCATCCCGGAAAACACGTCGTTATTTGCCGTGCAAAAAGGTAAGATAGAAAGCATTGGTCCTTACCCCAACCAGAAACAACCGGGGCTAGGTAATATGGCCGTGATTCTGGACACGACAGATGGCTTCCGCGTGACCTATATGCACATGCTGACGATCAACGTTAAACAGGGACAGGAAGTCGAGGCAGGCACACTGATCGGTGTGAGTGATGGCGACCCGAAGCGCGGTGCATTTGCTGGTTTCAGCAGCGGCGCGCACCTTCATTTCCAAGTTGCCAACGGCAAGTTCTACGATTTTCCGTTCGATCAAGACCCGGCGGCGCTGCTTGGCCTGACCTCAGATCGTGCCAATCCGCCGCAGTTCAACGATGGCAAACAGTGTTACGCGCCCGCCAAGTAGCCCTACTCTATGAGGGTTCACTCGCCGACAGTTTATCAATCAGGTCATCGGAGCGAGTCCACTTTAGGGGACTTTGTTCGTTCAGCTTGGGACTTGAGTCCCAGGTACAAACTTGTGCAACTCACCAAACCGTAATGAGTTTTTTACCCCGCGCAAACCTAAACGGCGGTTGACGTGCCAAAATCTGTGTCTACAATATTTGTTAATCATTGCAACTTTTTTATTGTTAGGATGGGCAGACGATGCTTGAGTCAATCGAATGGTTAGGTCATGCCAGTTTTCGGATTTACGGCCCGCCCGTAATCTATATCGACCCCTGGCGAGTGCCACGCCCTTCGCAACCCGCCGATGTGATCCTGATCACACATGATCACTATGACCACTGCTCACCCGCCGATGTGGACAAACTGCGCGGCCCGCAAACCGTGATCATCGGCAATCAGATGGCCTCAACGGTCATTGACGGCGTGACGACACTCCGCCCCTGGCAGAGCATCAACGCAGGCCGGGCGTGCATCAAGGCAGTTCCGGCCTACAACAGCCATCACCCGCAATCCTTTGATGGACTGGGCTTCATCATTTCGGTGAACTATCACGATATTTACTATGCTGGGGATACCGACCTGATCCCCGAAATGGATCGCATTCGGCCAGACATCGCTATTTTGCCGATTGGCGGGCGGCAGACCATGAACGCCGAAACTGCCGCCGAAGCCGTGCGCCGTCTGCGTCCGCGCTGGGTGATTCCGAGCCATTGGGGCAGCCCGGCAGAAGGCGGCACAAGTTTGGATGCCCGCCAATTTATGGAGCGTGTCGGCACATTAGCCGAAGTCGTTATGCCGGAATACGTGCGCTGACGGCGGGCGCTTTCACGTAGCCGTTGTCGATAAACCAGTTCACCTCGTCACGAAATGTCTCCTCAAACGGGCGGAAAGTCACACCCAGTTCACGCATGGCTTTGGCGGCGCTCACTTCGCGCTTGAGGTGAATGGCTTGCAGCGTATTCACGCCCACCATTGGCGCTTGTCCAGTGATACGTGATAGTAATTCGCTCACTCGCGCGAAAAGGATCATGACCGCATACGGTGCAACGGTCTGTGGAACGTGAACACCCGCTGCTTTGCCGATATAGTTGGCAAATTCGGCCATCGTCAGGTAGCCGTTACTGGCAATATATCGTTCGCCGCTGCGCCCTTTTTCAACTGCATTGATCATCGCCTGAGCTATATCGCGTGCATCGACCATTGACACGCCGCCGGGTGGAATAACCGGAAACTTCCCTTCCAGGATATTGATGATGCCCATCCCCAGGTTGGTGGGTCCGGTATCCTGCGGCCCCACTATCCCGGTAGGCAGAATCAATACGACGGGCAGTGTGTGTGTTTTCAGAAATTCAGCGATGGCCTGTTCTGCCAGAACCTTGCTTTTGAAGTACAAGTTCTGATAAGCATACGCATCGGGCGGCGTTGATTCGTCGGCGGGCTGACCGCTTGCCGTCAGACCGATCACGCCCGATGAACTGACATAGATCGCTTTTTTTACGCCGCGTTTTTCGGCCTCAGTCAGCAGCGTTATCGTGCCTTTGACATTGATCATTTCTAACTTTGACCAGTGATCATCACCCACACCATAGTATTCCGAGAAATAAGCCGCAACGTGAAACAACACATCACAATCGGCCATTTGTGCCGCGAACCCCGGAATATCTTCCATATCGCCCACCACAATTTCGATGCGTGGATGCTTCAACACTTTTTGTGCTTTTTCGCGGGAACGGGCGAGCGCCTTTACCTCATGCCCCTGTTCGATCAGTCGATTGACCAGATTGCTACCCAGTAATCCGGTGCTGCCAGTAACGAATGCTTTCATTGTACGTATCCCTGTTATAATGATCCGCGCTATAGATGCGAGTGTTTGCTCATGTTTCAATGATATGAGCATTTGCTCACATTGGCAAGGATCAGGTTGTAAAAAAGTTGGAAAAAATTGCAATATGCCGAATGAAACACCGATGCGCCGTCAACCCAAGCAGGCACGCAGCCGCCAAAAAGTTGACCATTTGCTGGACACAGCCGCACAGGTCTTTGAAGAAGTCGGTTATGAGGCGGCCACTACTAATGCCATCGCTGCACGCGCCGAAATTGCCATTGGCTCGCTTTACCAATTTTTTCCCAACAAGGCCGCGATCATTGACGCTTTAATCGAGCGTTATCTGGCCGATATGCAAGTCGTGTTTACGTTCGATCCGAATGCGCCCATCAGCACGACGATTGACCATCTGATCGAGCAGCTAGCGCAGTTCGATGCTTCACGGACTGGTTTTCATGTGATCTTTTTGGAAGCCGATGTCGAAAATCGGATTCATCAGGCGATCATCGCTGCCACCAAGCAGATGTTGGCGATACACTTCCCAGAACTCGATTCGCACATTACACGGCAAACCGCCATCGCCGGGATCGCCATCGTGAAGGGGATGATGCACTTGTCTAAATCAGCAGGCAATTTACCCGAAAGCGTGGCACTCACTGAGGTGAAGCTGGCACTACTGGCCTATCTGCGCGCGGTACTCATTCGAGCCGGGTTTCCCCTGCCCCCTGACTTACAAAAAGGCTTGTAGCTGGTTAGTCCCTCACCCTAAGGGTGAAGGCTTCTCTACACGCCACTAAACGCGCTAAAGCCACCATCCACCGGGATCACCACGCCCGTGACGAAACTGGCGCGGCACAGCCAGATGAGCGTACTGACCAACTCCTCTTTTGCCCCAAAGCGGCCGGCGGGCGTCTTGGCAATGATCGTCTTGCCGCGCGCCGTCAGCGTGTCATCCGCGTTTAACAGCAGACTTCGATTCTGATCGCCAATGAAAAAGCCCGGCGCAATTGCATTGACGCGCAGTTTGTCGCCATATTTTTGTGCCAGTTCGACAGCCAGCCAGCGGGTGAAGTTATCGACTGCTGCTTTGGCCGCACCATAGGCTACGACGCGCGTCATGGCTTGCAGCGCCGCCATTGACGAGATATTCACAATGCAGCCTTCGCGCTGTTCAGCCATCGCTGCCCCAAAAACCTGTGAGGGCAATAGCGTCCCGATGGCGTTCAGATCAAAAATCGCTTCGAGTGCGGATAGCGGCGCGTCAAAGAAACGCTGATCGGGCGTGATCGTGCCGCCCGGCATGTTTCCGCCCGCCGCATTCACCAGAATATCGACGTGTCCCCAGCGCGCCCGAATGTCGGTTAGCGCCGCCTCAAGCTGCTCTTTGACTAGTACATCAGCACTGATCGGCATGGCCTCGCCCCCGGCGGCCTGTATCTCGTGAGTGCGTGCTTCGGCTTCTGAGGCACGCCGTCCCAGCACCGCCACACGCGCGCCCGCTGCGGCCAATCCACGTGCCATTTCGCCGCCGAGAATGCCCGTCCCGCCAGTGACAACCGCGACTTTTCCATCCAAACTGAACAACTCACTTAGAAAAGAGGTAGTCATCATCGGCTACTTTTTTGCCATGAAGGGTTGCAAATGACGTTTGAAATGTGCTTCCAATGTATCGGCATAGGCGCTGCTGTGCTGGCGTATCGCGCTGAGCAGCCGTTCACGGAACAGCAAAGCGCCATCAGTACCACGCGCGATCATCACCGAGCCGAACGTCACATGCAAGATTTGCCGCACATCGAAATCATCACACAGCGGCGGCAGATCACTATCCTTCAAATGACCGGGTTTGGGCGCGCGTTCAGTACTGGCCGAGACATGATACGTCGCCCGATCCACGTCATAACGTTCCAGCGCAAAAGCATAAATTTTGCGGAACAGCGACGGATCAGTGGTAGTCAGCACGCGCAGTGCTTCCAGATAGCTTGTACCCGCCGTCTTAAGGTGAACCAAACCGCCCGTATGTTTCACCGCAATCGGATAAACGTCAAACTTATCCGAGCCGGAATGCAGGCTCAGCTTGTACGGACCAAAAGCGCGCGCAATCGCCGCATGGACGGCGAAATCCTGCTCAAATGCGCTCAGATCGCCAATATATTCGACGCCTTTTTCAAAACGCCCGATAAAGCGCGGCGCAAGGCTCACCCATTGAACGCCGAGTCGTCGTAGTTCGGTTGCCAGATAGAGATGCTCAGCGTGTGTGGTGGGCGATTCAGTCTCATCGACGGACACTTCAAAATCGAAAGGCTTACCGTTCATTGCGCCCAGCAAATGGCGATACATCCGCACCACCTGCGCGATCACTTTCCCATATTTGGCGGCAGATTGATAAAGCGCCGTCTCATCCAGCGTAAGCGTGCCGCTGCCATAATCGAATCGCTGACCCATATAGCGCGTCCGTAGATCGTTCAGGCTGTCTTCAAGTGCATCCCAGGGCAACCCCGTTACCGCGCCATTCACCGCATCGCCAGTGACCGTACCGACATGTTCGCCCGGATCGATGGTGTAGAAGGTGTAGCCTGCCGCTGCACAACGATCAATATCTTCAGGCTGCTTGAGATGATCGGCATCTGAGCCCCAGGGCTGCTGCCAGTTTTGGCTGAACACCCCCCACAGCGCATCATCCAACACCTGTTGCGCGCTGCGCTCTGTGCGCGTCATTTCGCGGATCGACTGCTGCGCGAAAATCGGTGCAATTGCACCATCGCCCGCGCCCACTGCCCGGAGTGCGCGGATATGCCCCGGCGTGCCCAATCCCAAACGATCCCCGAACCCGGCGGACGTGTGCAACCCCAACGGGCGCGGCATGAGCCAGGGCAGCCGTTGGCGCAGTGCCGCGGCATTGTGCGCGTTGCGCGGCGCACTGAACGCTGCACGACCCTCTATTTCGATTGGATTGCCCTCAAATCCAGTCGAGTTGCCAAAGAGGATAACGGCCTGCTGCTCATCATCCCAGGCATATTCATTACCATTATGGCTCATAAGCGGACGCGGAAAACGTTGTGCTAACAATTTTTTGCTCCATAAGTTTGTCGGCAGGCGGAATGAACAGTGTAGCACAAAATTTGATCGAACATCCGATAAAAATCAGTGGTGATTGCTAGCTGATCTGTAGCGCCTGCATGGTACGAGTCTTGCTTCGACACCTGTACGAGGGACACGATGGGTGATTGCTGGATGGGTATACGATCCAGCCATTTTAACTTTTTGGAGAAGTGAAATTTCATGACTGATCAAAACTTTGACGAACGTTTTCCGCTCACGCAAGCGGGCTACGATCAACTACGAGCCGAATTGGAGCGCCTGGAACAGACACAGACCGCACAGCAGCAGGATTTTGCCGATGTGAACTACAGCTCCGATCCGAGCCACGAAGAAGCGGCTTATGATGAAGTGCGAACGGTGAAAGACGAACTCAGTGAAAAAGTTGGGCATCTGAAACTCGTCCTTCAATATGCCGAAATTATTGGTGAGGACAGCGATCCAAAGCGCGTTGATCCAGGCGAACGAGTCACGGTCTGGGACGTGGCGACGAAAGAAACGTCACAATTCGATCTGCTGGGTGGTGAAGAAATCACACATGGACGTGAAGGCGTTTCGCTCGATTCGCCTGTCGGAAAGGCGCTGCAAGGCCGCCGCATCGGGGATATTGTCGAAGTTGAAGTCCCAGATGGTCGGGTTCGCTACGCTATTCGGAAGATCGAACCGATCCCCGCAAACGAATAACCAGGTTATGATGCGGGACGGATCATCAACCACAAATGCGGTCCGCCGCCCGGAATATCTGTCTCGCTGTGCAGTTTGAAGCCGTACCGCTCATAAAAGCGCAAATCACGTTCGAGCGCCGTTTCCAGATAACATGGCAGTTTCATCTGATCCGCACGGCTGAGAATAGGCTGTAGCAGCGCCCCACCAATGCCCTGTCCCTGTTTTATCGGTTCGACACCAAGCAAGAATAGATACCAGTGTGGCTCTGGAATCGCGCGTAGCTGCATCCGCTCAACATAATCCACATAGATGAGCAGTCGCCGAATGCTGCCGGGGCGCAAATGCAGCGCCATTCGCAGCACGCCTGTTTGAATCATGCGATGCGGTGGCGCGGTAGTTTGACCGGGTACAAGCCATACCGCGCTACCTTCACACGGTTCAGTGGTGCTGTACACTTCACCGAATCGATAGCCATAGCGCACGCTCGTTGTGAACAGGTGGGGCATCAGCCGCGCCCGTTCAACCGCGTCGGGGATCAGCCAGCACGTGATCGGATCATCCTGAAACGCCCGCGCCAACACCCCGGCGGCGTTCTCGATCTGCGTGGCATTCAGGTATACAACGGGGCGTGTATTGATCATCAGGCGTATAACGCTTCCCACTCGTTCATTTTCGCGTCGAGTGCCGCCTGTGCAGCACTGTAGGCGGCACCCAGTTCGCGCACTTTATCGACTTTGCCCGCCTCACTGGCTGCGCCCAGATCGCCGGAAAGTTGTACCAGTTTCACCTCAAGTTCGTGGATTTCCTGCTCAATGGTGGCCGTTCGCTTTTCGATTTCGCGTTTGCTGAGCGGGCGGACGCCGTTCGTCGTTTTGATCGGCGCGGCTCTCGTAATCGTTGACGCAGGTTTACCGTCACGTTCGGCAAGATGTGCCTGACGCGACAGGTCGCGTACCGTGATATATTCCTGATACCTGCCCTTGAAGACGGTCATCGTGCCCGGCTCTACTGCCCAAATCTGTGTCCCTAGCGCATCGATCAGGTAGCGGTCATGGCTGATCAGCAAAATCGTCCCGGCGAATTCAGAAAGCACTGCTTGCAACACTTCCTGCGCCGGAATGTCCAGGTGATTGGTTGGTTCATCCAACAGCAGGAAATTCGCGCCGTCCAATGCCAGTTTTGCCAGCGCCACTCGGCCACGCTCACCGCCGCTCAGCGTGCCAATCGTCCGGTACACGTCATCACCCGTAAACAGGAATGTTGCCAGATAGCCGCGCGCTTCGCTGATCGGCATTTGCTTGACGGTCAGAATTTCATCAAGCAGGCTATGTTCCGAGTTCAGCAGTTCGTGTGCCTGGGCAAAGTAGCCGACCTTGACTGATGCACCGACTTTGCTTTCGCCCGCTAATGGCGGGAGTGTGTTCAGGAGCGTTTTGAGGAACGTCGTTTTGCCTACGCCATTTGGCCCGATCACAGCCGCCACTTCGCCCCGAAACAATGTCAAATCGGGCACGCTGAACAGTGGTATTTTGTCATCATGGTAGCCGACTACCAGACCGCGCGTCATTAGCACTTTGTCGCCGCTGCGTAGGCTGGTTGTGAGCTTCAAATGCAGTTCCCGTGATTCGCGTGGGCGGGTGATCAGTTCATCGCGCTTGAGCCGATCCAACCGTTTGAGGCGGCCTTTGGCCTGACGGGTGTTTTGTCCGGCCATGTTGCGCCGGATATATTCTTCCTCTTTGGCGATCTTCTCCTGCTGTATTTCGTACTCTGACCACTGATTGGCGTGCCGTTCTTCGCGCTGCCGGACGTAGGCTGTATAGTTGCCGTTGTACGATTCAAGCTGACCCCAATCCAGTTCCCAGATGACCGTCGCCACATGATCCATGAAGTAGCGATCATGACTGACCACCAGCACCGCGCCCTTGAAGCCGTTCAGGAAGCCCTCAAGCCATTCCACCGCCGCAATGTCCAGGTGGTTCGTCGGTTCGTCCAGAACCAGCAAATCGGGGTTTTCGAGCAGCAGCCGGGCCAGAAAAGCGCGCGTCTTTTGTCCGCCACTCAGGATCGAGATCGGTTTGGCGTAATCATCTGCATCGAAACCCAGACCCGCAAGTACCTGTTTGATGCGCGTCTCGAAGGTGTAACCGCCCATCCGCTCGAAATCTTCTTGCAGCTTGCCGTAGCGTTCGATCACAGCATCGGCGTTGGGATGCGTGCTATCGCCCATTTGCGCTGTCAATTCTGCCAGTTCTGCTTCGCGCCGCTGCAATTCTGCAAAGGCGTTGAGCATTTCATCCCACAGCAGCCGATCTCCTATCAATTCCGGGCGCTGTGGCAGGAAGCCAATCGTCAGACCTTTGGCATGGTTAACGGTGCCTGATGACGGTTCATCCGCCCTGATCAGCAGATTGAGCAGCGTTGTTTTGCCCGCGCCATTCGGTCCCACTAGCGCGATTCGTGCGCCGTGTGGAATGTCAATGGAGACGTTCCCAAAAATATCATCCGCGCCGAACGCTTTGCCGACGCGGGTTGCTGTTAAAATCGACATAGTACCATCGTATCTCAGTGAAAAATCACCGGACGAATTATACCATGTGCTGCGCCCTCCTGATCGAGTTAACAACCTGGGGAGTGTCCTATACAAATGCAAAGCAATGATACAATTTCGATTATCTAGTCGAGAAAGCATTCACCGGGGAAAAGGCATGAAGCGAAGCGCCCGCACACGGAGTTTTATTTTGATCGCAGTGTTCGCGCTTCTGACTGTTTATGTTTTTCACTGGATGCGATTAAACCTCACGTTGGGACAAGACACTCAGATTTATTACGATGCGGCGCGGGTGCTTATGGACGGTAGAAGTGCCTATCTACCCTATGAGATCGGCAAAAGTTTCGTCTATCACCCGTCGGTACTGAGCATAATGAGCCTCTTGGTGTGGTTACCCTTTCCAGCGGCTTACATTATCTGGTCGTTGCTGAGTTTCTCTGCCTTCTCACTGTCCTTTTTTCTGATCTTCACGCGCTTCATCCGCAAACAGACGCCCCCACGAATGCTGTTGTCGTTTGCATTGATAATGTTGTTTTTAGGCCCATTCATCGAAAATTTCTACGTCGGACAGATCAACACATTCGTTAGCCTGTTATTACTTTTATGCCTGTTGTTTGATGAGGGTGAACAAGCGATACCGGCTGGCATATGTCTGGCGGTGGCGATTCTGCTCAAAACCTCTCCAGCTATCTTTCTGATCTTTTTTTTCAGCCAGCGGCGTTTCCAATTGATCGGGGTGACATTGCTTGCCATTGCCCTGTTCAGCTTCCTGACATTATTACAGTTTGGCCCACAGGTATATACCGATTTCCTGAGCGTCCTCGGCTATATCGGGGGTGGGCGTATTGAACTCTTTGATTTTTATAATCTGAGCATCATCGCAGCAACCTATCGCCTGTTGGCTGCGCTGCATCTGGCCGTGCCGAGCGAGGTCATCATCTGGATGTATCGGCTGCTGTTCGGCGGTTTATTCATGGTGCTTATGTTCCGGGCCTGGCGCGGCAATTACCGCTCGAAAGAGGCGGTTTACTGGCTGATCGGCGCTGTTCTCGTGATTATGACGATGCTTTCACCACTTGTCTGGTATCATCACACTGTATTTTTGTTTCTGCCATTATGTCTGGCTCTGCGCTATCGCCTTCAGAGTGGACTCGCCATTATTTTCCTGACGCAGGCCGAACGGCTGCTCTCTTATTTTACAGTGATAGTGGTTGGGGGAGCGATCAATGTGCCTCAACTTGCTCTGGCACTCACCGCAGGTACATCTGCCGTGAGCGGGCAGTTATGGCTGCTGCTCCTTTGCATTCGACAGGCAGAGATAACCAGTAAAGGGCATGTCATTGCTTGACTTAGAAACTCACCGGGTTGGTGTTGCGCTCCCAGTATTTCGGAGACGGCTCAACGCGGCGGCGATCTGCGCGGTAGTCGAGGCAGTCACATCATTCACAGCCGCATCGCGCACCGTGACGGCGAATACCGCATCATCCAGCGCGCTCCAATAGACGCCCATCTCGGTTCGGGTAGGCACTGTGGAGCCGCTTTCAAATTGTTTGGCAAAGACGGCCATCAGCGGATCATCAATCTTCGCCT
Organism: Aggregatilineales bacterium; assembly: GCA_038239365.1. Classification (GTDB taxonomy): domain Bacteria; phylum Chloroflexota; class Anaerolineae; order Aggregatilineales; family UBA2796; genus JBBRMW01. The sequence continues at coordinate 4,265 of JBBSEU010000058.1, read as the reverse complement.
CTGGATTGACCGGGATATGTTGTGCTAGCGCGGCGGCTTTGGTTTGTGGTGCTGTTCCAAGCGTGTAGCGCATAAACTGCCATGCGCCACCTGGATTGATCGCGTTGGCGCTCACATAAAAGGCTTGTGTGGTCACAAACGGCATCCAGGGTTTATCGCTTTTTATCGGCGGCAGCAGGGCAACTTTCAGCTTATCGCCCAGATAGTAGCGCAAATCGGTAATCTTCCAGTTTCCATCAATCAGAAAGGCCACATTGCCTTGCCGAAAAGCATCATCGCTGATCACATTGCTTCGATCTGTGGCAGGGCTGGCCTTGCGAAAAGCACCGTAATTTTGCTTGAGCAGGGTCAGGTAATCGCTGAACGACTGATCAGTATTAACTAGGTTGATGCCAAAATCGCTGAGTAGGTGTCCACCCAGACCGAAATAAATCCCGGCACTGGTATAAAAGTCGTAGGACATGACAAGCTGTTCGGGCTTGGCAAATAGTTCATCGAAAGTCGTTGGCGGTTCGGCCAGCGCAGAATTATAAAACAGCGCGATCCCCTGATTACTCTCCGGCACGCCATACACGCTGTTTCCAACGGTCAGGTTTTGCCAACTGACTTCAGTCGCCTGGGCACGCAGCGTTTTATCGATCTGGCTATCGAGCGGCGCGATCCGCTTGTTTTCGGCTAACGATCCCACCCAGCTTGACGGCCCGATGATCATATCCGGGCCGCTTTCGGTGCGGAGTGCCGCCTCGAACTGCGCTTTCAGATCGCCATCGATCAGGCGTGCGTCAATCACCGTGCCGGGGTTGGCCGTCTGGAAATCCTCAATCCACGCCTTGAGCAAGTCGGCATCAGCGCCGCGCCAGCTATGCCACAACTTGACCCGCATCGTTTCGGTTTGGGCAAAGGCGGGACGTGCCAGCAATAAACAGACGACGAGGAATAACAGAACTCGTGCTTTAGGCATTAGCCACCTTGCGCTAGCGTCGGAAAATGCCGGTGATGATACCCTGCAACACCGCCGATGTCAGGAAGCCGCCGAAAATGGCAATGGCCGCTGCAATCCAGGCTTTGCTGCCGATCAGGTTGTAGACCCGCTCCATCGCTTGCCGCAGCAAGTACCAGTTATAGATCGCTATGACAAAGGTGAGTGGCAGCAGCAGCGGGAGCAGACACAACAGCAGAAAACCCAACGCATTGGTGACGAAACTGAGTGCAGCACCCACTAACGTTAGAGGCAAAAACAGCAGTGCATAATACATCGCTTGCTGTGCGATAGGAACGTTGATCTTCTCGTTTTTCAGATACATATCGGCCAGATAGACCCCAGCGAAGAATCCGGCAAAGGTGCCAACCACCGCCGCAATCGCCGAAACGACAGGCGAAAGCACTAACCCGCGAATCACGCCCTGGAAAAATCCGCCGAAAAAGAAGCCAATCAGCCTGCCAAACAACTGTGCAGCCCCCGCAGCGACGGCGGCCACCGCCACCATGAACACCGAATCCCACATCGTCGCGCCCTGCGCGGCCTGATAGTAATAATCCATATCGCGCGTGGTATAGATGCCGATGCCCTGCTGTATGCGCGTGCGAGTCGTGCCGATGATGTAGGGTATGGTTAGCGTCGCGGGCGCACCTTCAACATTGATCGGATTTTTGAAGCCTGCGCCTGAGTCGGTTGTTGAAAAGTTTGGACGTGGTGGCACTTGAGAGGCTTGTGTACTATCCCCCAATGACGCCGAAGCCGTTAGCGAATCGAGGCGTGCCAGTTCATTTTGGGCTTGCTGGTTATTCGGGTTGAGGGCAAGTACTTGCTGAAAACAGCGACGCTTGCGGGGTTCATCATCCAGCGATAACCCCAGATAGTACCACGCCATTTCGTCATTCTTGTCTTCACGAGCGGCCATCGTGAGCAGCCGAACCGCTTCCGTTTTATTGCCTGTGTTGTAAGCATCAATGCCCTGCTGAACTAAAGGTTGCATGACCATCCTCCGAGCGGGCTAAACATTTTAAGCTAAGCATACAGGCAATTGCGTTTCCGTGCTTGCTGGTTATGATCACCCACACTGCTCAATTTTTTCCAGGTTATTAGCAAATGTCACTGCTGACTCGTGAGTCGCTGACCGCCCTTGATAAAGCCGATCCGTTAGCTTCTTTTCGGGAGGAATTCAATATCGCCGATGGCGTTCTGTATTTTGACGGTAATTCATTAGGGGCATTACCCAGATCAGTACAAACCCGCCTTGCACAGGTGATCACCAACGAATGGGGTGATGGCCTGGTTCGCAGTTGGAACGGCGCTGGTTGGTACGAAATGCCGCGCCGTCTGGGAGATAAAATCGCGCAATTGATCGGCGCGCAGCCCGGCGAAGTGGTAGTAGCCGATTCAACTTCGGTGAACCTGTTCAAGGTGTTGGCCGCCGCTGTCAACCTGAACCCGGATCGACGCATCATTCTATCGGAGCCGGACAACTTCCCGACGGATTTATACATGGCACAGGGTTTGATCCGTTTGCTGGGCGATAAACACGAACTAAGACTGGCAGCCAACGATCAGCTTTTCGATGCGATTGATGACGATACCGCCGTCGTGATGCTGACCCACGTCAACTATCGAACCGGGTATCGGCACGATATGGCCGCCCTCACCGCCAAAGCACACCAACATGGCGCGTTGATCATCTGGGATTTAGCGCATTCCGCCGGAGCAATGCCCGTCGCTCTGAGCGCCGTCAATGCCGATTTTGCTATCGGCTGCGGCTACAAATACCTGAATGGCGGCCCCGGCGCTCCCGCCTTTGTGTATGTCGCGGCGCGTCACCAATCGAGTTTTGATCAGCCCTTGTCCGGTTGGATGGGCCACACGCAGCCCTTTGCCTTCGATTGGCAGTACCGCCCCGCCGAAGGTATTGGGCGTTACTTATGCGGCACACAACCTGTTCTGAGTATGACCGCGCTCGAATGTGGCGTCGATCTGCTGCTCACCGCTAACCTTGCCGAAATCCGCAAAAAATCGTTGGCAATGACCGATTTGTTCATTCAACTTGTGGAAGAACACTGTGCCACCTATGACCTGAAACTCGTCACACCGCGCGAACCCGACCAGCGTGGCAGCCAAATCTGTTTGAGCCACCCGGAAGGCTACGCGATGATGCAGGCACTCATCGCGCGCGGCGTGATTGGCGATTTCCGTGCGCCCAATATTTTGCGTTTCGGTATCACGCCGCTCTATCTGCGCTATGTCGATGTGTGGGATGCCGTCGATACACTGGCCGCGATCCTTGAGTCGCGGGCATGGGATCAACCAGATTTTAAGCAGCGCGCGAAGGTGACGTAACCCACATGTATACGCTAACGATAAACGACAAGTCGCTGAAAGACGAATCAGCGCGCTTGTACTGCTGAAGTAGTGTTTAGAATATAAACCTGCTCAGTCTCATCGGTATGAATGGCAGCAATGAAATTTCCATCTGGCGAAAGATAAGCGGCTCTAGCCCACAATGAATTTACTTCGGGATTGATAATTGTCGCTGCCGCAGATTTCAGATCATACTTTACAAGGCCATCGTCATCAATGACGAGAAGGCTTGTTTCATCATTCAGAAAATATGTGGCGGAAAGAATGATCTTATCCGTCAAGCCGCTGATTATTTGGCTCCGCGATGGATTAGCAACATCCAATAACGCCAGTTGAGCATTCTGCCCACTTGCGTCAATGTTTTTCACCAGCACCAAAATTTGGGTGCCGCTATTGGATATTGCGAAAGCGGAAGTAACTGCATAGTCAATGTTAGATATTTTTACGGTGATAAAGCTATTCAACACAGAATTTGAAAGTTGATTACGAAAGTTGGTAACGAAAGCACCCAAAACCGGGTATCCTGATCCGCCTTCATCTGGAAGTACCATAGCGGCAAATGCGCTACTTGTTCTATTCCATAGAACATTAAAATAATCTGGTCCAGTAAATGGAAAACTGACGTTACCCATCAATCTTACAACTTGGCGGCTACTTTTATCAGCAAGAACAAGAGGCCACACCGCCCCGATGCTACTTTGAACGGAAACGAGGAATCTTGCATCCGGCGATGTAAATGCGAATGCCTTTCGGCTATTGCCCTGTACCGCGAATCTGAATGTTTCAGGACTTTCGCTTAGGGTAAAAAGCGGTTAATCTCAGGAAATGATAAACCGACGCGAGTATATCGAATATCTGATCAGCACGTCAGATAATTATACGTGTTCAAATTTGGCTGACCACCTAGAAGGAG
>JBBSEU010000057.1:0-22877 GCA_038239365.1 Aggregatilineales bacterium | reverse complement strand
TTTCATTCACACACGCTAAACTTTCCAATGGCGGTCGTGGTTGGGGGATTGTGTTTTTGTTCATACCACCATCCTACCCCACGACCCGGCCTCAAATACCCTGAGATAATCTCACCCCACTATCAATTCTGGTGATCCGTGCAGCCGTGATGGGATGTTCATTCGCCGCCGTTCTTCGCCAGGACGTAGTTCGCGGATTTGCAGGGACTTCTCAACGCGCGCTTCGTAACCCGCTGGCAACCGCTTGTTGAGTGCGCGGGTAATATCGACAATATGCGACGCATGAAAACTTTCCCATTCGCCGGGCGTGTTTTGCAAAATGCTGTTCAGGTGTGCATTAACGCCACGATACTGATTCTCGGCTAGCTGAATGGGCATGGTCATATTGTGTACCACCTTGAACGCTTGCTTAGTCCGATTTTATCACCGTCGGGTAAGTATCGCGCTGATGTCTTCCCCATTATGGATGACATACGTCGTGACGCCGCTGCCTTCCAGCAAAAGTGCTTGTTCATCGGCTGAAACCACACCACCAAAGCTGATCGGATCAAGCAGCACGGCGATCACGCGCAAACCGCGCCGTACCAACAAGTGCGCCTCGCTCACCCAACCCGGCGTTGGGTCGGCACTGATCAGGATCACGGTTGCGCCGCGCGCCATATGATGACCTTCCACCGCGATCACTTCATTGAAATTGAGTTCACTATCGCTTCTGGCGACGGCCAACGTTTCGAGGATGCGCGTCAACTGCCGATTGCCACGATCCGGCTGCAACAAAGTACGGTGCGGGTTATAGGTCACAAAACCGAGTGTGCGCTCTGCTGTCAGGAAGAACTGCGACAGCGACGCCGCCACCACAATCGCGTATTCTTCGGTGGACGGCGGGATGAAAAACTCCGTGCCGCTGACCGAATAGGGACGTTCTTGCAATGAGCCTGCCGACAGGTCAAGCAGAATCCACACATCGGCCATCGGGTCGAGTTCAAACTCCTTGACCAGCAGTCGATCCTTGCGTGCCGAACTTTTCCAGTGAATCCGGTTGAAACTGTCGCCGGGTGCATATTCACGAACTCCAGCAGCGTTGGTGGTGACGAAGTGGGCGCGCTGCCGTTGAGCATCGCCGCCGGACATGATGCCAACGGGCGGTGCAAAGTTGTAGATCGGCAGCATCGCCGGATAAACCAGGATCGTCGAAGTGGCGGCGATGTGACGTGTCGATTGAAACAACCCGAACGGATCGCCACTGGACAAGGTGACGGGGCCAAGTGTGAACTCACCACGCACCGTGCAAACCGTCCGTACCAACCAGCTATAGCGGCCACGCGGCATCAGCAGCGGCGCGACGCGGCTGGCATTGTGACCGGGCAACGTCGATTGATCGCGCACTTCCAGCCACAATTTGGGCAGCCAGCCACCATTCGAGACGGTGAACTGTTCATCAAGTGTTTTACCGACCTGGGCACGCCGCGCGCGGGTTTGCCGGGAGATGCGTACCCAGCCGACGGACAGCCACGACCAGACCAGCGAACCGATCAGTAGTGCGCCAAACAAATAGGCCAGATTGAAAAAGAACGGACGCCCTGTGAATAGCCCAAATAACAGGCAGCCGATCAGGAGCAGGTAAATACCAGTACGTCGCTCGGACATATCAGGAGATCGTGATCGGACGCATCCCGACAGTTGCGCCGGGCACGGGGATCGTATTGATCAGGTTGCCGATCAGACTGCGCGCCGTAATGTCTTTGATACGTGCGGTAGGGCCAACGATCACGCGATGTGCCAGTGTCGATTCGGCCAGGGCTTTCACATCATCCGGGATCACGTGGTCACGGCCACCCACCGCGGCGCGTGCCTGTGATGCCCGGTACAGCGCCAGCGCGCCACGTGGACTGGCTCCCAGGTAAATATCCGGTTGGTTGCGCGTGGCCGTCACAATATCAATGATGTATTTCTTAATGTCGGCATTGACGTACACATTACGGATCGCTTCCTGCGCCGCCTGCAATTCCTCGATGCTTACCACCTGCCCCAACTCGCTGAGTGGGTGCTTGAACTGCTGTGAGTCGAGCATTGCCATTTCTTCCTGCGGCGTTGGGTAGCCCAGGCGCAGCCGCAGCAAAAAGCGGTCAAGCTGTGCTTCGGGCAAGGGGAACGTCCCTTCGTACTCAATCGGATTCTGAGTCGCCAGCACCATAAACGGCGCTTGCAGCGGATAAGTCACGCCATCAACGGTCACTTGCCGTTCTTCCATCGCTTCGAGCAGCGCCGCCTGTGTCTTGGGCGTAGCGCGATTGATCTCATCACTCAACACAATTTGCGCGAAGATCGGGCCGGGGCGGAACTCGAATTCGCGGCTTTGCTGGTTGTAGATCGAAATGCCAGTCACATCCGAAGGCAGCATATCGGGCGTGAACTGAATGCGACTGAAGTGGCAGCCAATCGAGCGTGCCATCGCTTTCGCCATCATCGTTTTACCGACGCCGGGCACATCTTCCAATAAAATATGACCCTGGCACAGCAGACCGATCACGACCAGCCGAATTTCGTGGCGTTTGCCCAGGATCACACGGTTCACATTATCTATCAGGCTTTCGGCAACAGATTGAACAGGTGTCATTCAAACTCTCACAAGTTCCAATTTACAATACAAAACAGGGGGAGTATAGCGTATTTCGGTACGCCTGACGTGACGCCTCATTCATCCGGGGAATTTATTCCCCGGCGCTTTTGCACTATACCTGGGCGAGCGTCTGCGCCTCCGGGAAAAGGTCAGCCATCACGATTTCCATTTTCAACTGCTCAAGGAACTGCTGATAAAAGGCAAAGGCTTTGGCACCCATCGCCCGCCCAGTACGCGTGGTGAGCAGGTCGAACCAGAAGTGCGCCCGTTCCAGCGGCCAACCGCTGGTCATTTCGCGGGCGGCTTCGTATGCCTGTTTATCGGTGCGCCCCATCTGCATCAACGCGGCCATAATGTTGCTAACGCCGATCTTATCCAGCACATCGGCGTCGATCAGAATGAGCGAACTACGTGGCAAGACCTGAAGCATCTCGGCGACCTGTTCCACAGCGGGTATTTCGTCGTCAAAATCCTGATCGTGATCACGGATGGTTTGTGCCACCTGTTGGATGAAGGCCGGATCGTAGTCTTGTTTTTTCAGGAAGTGGGTCGCCGTTTCTGCACCGCGCGCAGCGTGATACTGATGCTGCACCGTATAACTATCGACATCGTGAAACAGTGCCGCAACCTGGCACACTTCGCGCATGGCTGCGCCTTCACCTTCACCACTGACGATCTGCTCGACATTGCGATACACATTCAGCGAATGCCAGTAGCGGGCGGTTGCACGGCGCTCCCCGCTGATCGGATCGCCAGCAATGGCATTGCGGAGCATGTAGGTACGAACATAATCAGCAATTTTCTGATGGCGTGGATCGTTCATAATTTTTTTGCCCTAATTCTCGTTAAGTTCAGTTTAACATTTTCTGTGCCATTTAAGCCAATCACCGATTCTGAGAGTCATTTATCGGATCGAGTCACCTGTGAAACTTGCTAATTCTTGTTGACATTTGTTGAACCGATTGTTCTGGCCTATTATTATTTACAAAATTGGCTAGAAAATTGGTTTACCAAAGGTTTTTGGGAGAAAATTTTGTGGAGTCAAAAGTCAAAGTTGCGGTAGTTGGGACAGGTTGGTGGGCGACTACCGCGCATATCCCAACCCTCAAAGCAAATCCTCGCGCCGAGATCGTCCTGGTGGATCGAAACCCGGATGCGGTCAAAGCGGCTTCTGAAAAGTACAATATCAAAGACGCCTATACCAGCATTGATGAGGCCGTTAGCGCACACCCCGATCTAAAAGGCGCAATCGTAGCCGTCCCACACGCAGCCCATTATGAAGTCGGCAAAGATGTTTTGGAACACGGTTTGCACCTGCTCATGGAAAAGCCGATGACGCTCTATGCCAAACAAGCCAAAGCACTGGTCGATCTGGCTGACGCAAAGGGCTTGCAAATCCTGATGGGCTATACCTTTCCATACCTTGCGCCGATCCAGGCCGCTAAAAAGCGCATTGATGATGGACTGATCGGCGATATTGAATACATTACGTGCAGCATGACCTCACTCACCATCGAGTTCTACCGGGGCAAACCCGAAAACTACGATCCACTGATGAAATATGTCGTCACCGGGCCGGGCGCAAGCACCTACAGCGATCCGAAAATCGCAGGCGGGGGTCAGGGGCATTTGCAGATCACGCATTCTGCCGCGCTGATGTTCTATCTGGCTGCCGGGCTGCGCGCCGAGACGGTCTGCGCGTTCATGGGCAAGCTGGATACACAGGTCGATGTGGTGGATGCTTTTGCCGTTCGCATGAACAACGGCGCGGTGGCGACGGTAGGTAGTTCGGGCAATATTGCGCCCGGCGACGCTGGACTGGTTGAGGTTCACCTGCACGGCAGCAAAGGGCGTATTCTAACGGACGCCATTTCCGGCTTGATGGTGATGCGGCTTCATTCTGGCAAAGAGGAACGAATCGAACCCACGCATCCGGCGTATCCAGGCAGCGAACCGTCGCGTCGTTTCATCGAGATTATCGCCGATGGCGCTGAAAACTTCTTTCCGGGCAAGGATAACGGGCTGTACACCGTTGAACTGCTGGATGCGGCCTATGTTTCCGCTGCACAGGAAGGAATGCCCGTCAAAGTTTCATCTTTATATGCTTGATTCAGGTCAAAGGAGTCTTTTATGAAGCGCGTCGGATTTCTGCTCAAGGTCAAACAGGAAAAAATTCCTGAATACAAAAAGCATCACGAAGCCGTCTGGCCGGAAATGCAGGAAGCCCTGCGCCGTACCGGATGGCACAACTATACGCTGTTCATTCGGGATGATGGCCTGATCTTTGGCTACTTCGAGGCTGAGGAGAGCTTACAGGCATCACTCGACGGCATGTCAAAAGAGGCTATCAACCTCAAGTGGCAGGAATTTATGGCACCCTACTTTGAGGAACTGGGCGGTTCACGCCCCGATGAAACGATGTTCACGCTGGAAGAATATTTCCACGTCGATTAACGGGCTTTGGTGCTGGTCTAAACAGATCAGGCGCAGCGAAGGCTTATTGACTTCACCGCGCCTGTTTCGTCCTGCCAAACTGTTCTACGCCCGCTTTTCCTCCAAAATGAGCGCCATGCCGCGATCCAACTGCCCAACTTGAATCAGGCCATTCTCGACAATGTACGAGCCTTCGCCGAGTACATCGGTCAGCACTGCGCCGTCGCGCAAACCGCCCTGCCGAACCGGAATCAACGTGGTCAGCAGCGTGTCCGGCCCCCGATAACCGATTACGACGAGGCGTTGTTCCGCTGATTGGCGCTGATAAACGATCAAGCCATCGGAGGCGTACAGGTGTTGAAAGCCGCCGCGCGTCAGGGCAGGTGCTGTCCGCCGCAGCTTGATCAAACGTTGGAAATGGGCGCGCATATCCTGATCCCACTCGTTTTCATCCCAGGGCATACAGCGCCGATTGTCCGGGTCTGGGCCGCCGGGCAGTCCAATTTCATCGCCATAATAGACGCACGGGACACCCACATAGGTCATCAGTAGCGCCGCGCCCAACTTGACCAGCGCCTTGTCACCATCGACTTTATTGAGGATGCGCGATGTGTCGTGACTGCCCATCAAATTGAACTGCTGACGCGCGATCACCCAGGGCACTGCCGCCCGAAACTGCATCCACTGATCGGCCAACGCTTCGCCCGGTAGACGCACCTGATCGGCACTTTCGGGTCGCCACTCGGTACCATGTTCGTGGCCGCCCAACCAACGCCACAAGGGAAGCGTAAAGCCCTGGTAGTTCATCGAGGCGTCCAGTTCATCACCTTGCAGATGCGGCGTGCCGTCGTAGAAGTGTTCACCGTAGATATAGGTTTGCGGCGCGTCCGCTTTGACTGCTTTCCGCAACTGTCGTCCGACTTTGTTACCAAGCTGCACCGCACCTTGACGCGCCTGCATATTGGCGACATCCAACCGCCACGCATCGATCCGGTACGGCTCATGCAGCCATGAACGCAGCACTGAGTCGTCTGCGCCGTACATCGCCTCGCGCAGTTTTTCGCTGCGATAGTTCAGTTTGGGCAGCGAGGTAATGCCCAGCCACGATTCGTATTGATCAGGGCGATTGTTGTAGAACGTAAAATAGTCTGCCGTCAGTGAATTGAGGTCGGCCTGAGCATCCGTGAACCATTTGTTTTTCCAGCCGCAGTGATTCAACGTCACATCTAACGCGATCCGCATCCCGGCACTGTCCAGTGCCCGACGCAGCGCGGCCAACCCATCATTGCCGCCCAGATGCGGATCAACATTCGCAAAATCCGAAATGTCGTAGCGGTGATTGCTCTGGCTGGTGAATATTGGCGTCAGGTAAATCGCATTCACGCCCAGATCAGTCAGATAATCCATCTTTTGAACGATTCCCGGCAAGTCACCGCCGTAGAAATCGAGATTGCCCGCCTCTTTATAGGGCAACAGCGGTGCCCCCCAGGGGCGTGCTTGAGTTTTGAAGCGCCCCTGACTCCATTCGCCCGGTTTCACATCATTCGACGGATCACCGTTGCGGAAACGATCCGGGAAAATCTGGTAGAAGACCGTGTTTTCGAGCCATTCCGGGGCGGCATAGTTCGCCAGCAGCTTGAAGTCAAAATAATCCGGCCCTTCATAGCGAGTCGCGCCCAGTGCCGATAACTGATACGCGCCGTCATTCGTCATAATCTTGAAACGATACGGGTTACGCGGCATAGAAACGTGCAGTTCGCCCGCCCACCACGCGCAGACCTCGTCGCGTTCGACTTCGTGCATGGCATCCAGTTTATTTTCGCCGTCGGGTGCAGTTCGCAGAAACACAGCCTTGATCGGTGCGTCGGCAGGCACGCGCAGCCGAATCGTTACGCGATCACCATGCGAAGGCAGCGGATTCGAGACATAGAGGGCAGAGCCATCATGGTGCAGACCCGCCGTCCAATGTAAGTCAGTCGATGTAGGAGACATACAGATCGTTTCCTGATTTGGAGCAATATATGAGCCGCGCAATTATAGCTTATCGGCTCTCAATTCGTTCGCCAGCGGGTAAAATAGAGCGATTAAGTAGCAAGAGAATTACGAATGAGCGTTCAATCGGCGGGCAAGTCGCGCAAAAACAAGAGCCAGTACGACGATGATCTGTTCAGCATTGCGGATGAAGGCGACAGATCGAAGGGTTCTAAAATCCCACTGGCGGATCGGATGCGCCCGCGCCGTTTTTCTGAATTTGTCGGTCAGGCGCATATTGTCGGCGAGGGGCGTTTGCTGCGACGCGCCATTGAAGCCGATCAACTGACCTCGATGATCTTGTGGGGGCCGCCCGGCACTGGCAAAACAACCATCGCCAACATCATCGCGCACGAGACGAAATCGGTTTTCGTGACCATGAACGCGGTGTTGGACGGTATCAAAGAACTGCGTGAAGTGGTTAGCGACGCTGAAGCACGCCCCAAAAATGCTCGGACGGAACTGTTCATTGATGAAATTCACCGTTGGAATCGATCTCAGCAGGAGGCGCTGCTGCCACACATCGAAGCCGGGACGATCACTCTGGTGGGCGCGACTACGGAAAACCCCTTTTTCTCACTGGTCACGCCGCTGATCAGCCGTTCGCGCGTCTTCCGGCTCGAAACATTGACCTCTGATGATCTGCGCGCGGTGCTGCTACAGGCGCTGCACGACTCGGAACGCGGTTATGGGAATGGCTACAACGGTCATCCGGTGAGGGTCGATGAGGACGCACTGCTGCACTGGGTCGATATTGCTCATGGTGATGCACGCAGTGCATTAAACGCACTGGAGTTGGCCGTCTCGACCACACCCGCCGGGTCAGATGATGCCATTCATATCGATCTGAACATCGCCGCCGAAAGCATCCAGCGGCGTGCGATCCGCTATGACCGCGATCAGGATGAACACTACGACACGATCAGCGCCTTCATCAAGAGTTTGCGCGGCAGTGAGCCGGACGCGGCCTTGTACTGGATGGCGAAGATGCTCCATGCTGGCGAAGAACCACGCTTCATTTTTCGGCGGATGCTGATCCTATGCAGTGAAGATATTGGGCTGGCCGACCCAAACGCGATTGTGGTGGTCAATTCGCTGGCCGAAGCATTTGAGCGGGTTGGAATGCCAGAGGGGAACTATTTTCTGTCGCACGCCTGTCTGTATTGTGCCACCGCGCCCAAAAGCAACACGGCTGGCGCGATTTTCAAGGCGCTGGCGTACATGGATGAGACCGGCCCCGGGCCAGTACCAATGCACCTGCGCGATAAAACCAGCAATGCCGCGCAAGCCAGACATGAGTCCCGTGAAAGCCCCAGCGATGCGTACAAGTATCCGCATGATTATCCCGGTGCATGGGTCGAGCAGCAGTATTTACCGGATGGTATGACCCACCCGGACTGGTATTCGCCTAAACAAATCGGTTACGAAGCGGAGATTTATCGGCGGCTCAATGGACGCAAAGGTGACAAACGTTAGTAATCCAACGGTGCAAGTTCCGCATCCACAATGCCTACATCCAGCGTTTCGTCGCCGCTGAGTATCGCAGTACGCGACTCCAGCAAATGATCTTTCCAGACGAACGAGCCGCCCCGTGTGAAGATAACGTGGTCGCCTTCGGAAGCGTCCAGCCGCGAGTCGGCGGCCAGCAGTGCGCTAGCCGCCCGAAGCGCCGGAAACAACCGATATAGTGCCGTTACGGCATCATAAACCACGATGATCTGAGCATCTTCACCGCGCATGAGGGTTTGGCTCACAGCGCGCACAATCAGGTCATTATCGGTATCGTAGTTCACGCGGACGAGGGTTGTTTCGTCGCCGCTGGGAGTCAGTTCACCGCGTCCGTTGCGCCACACATCAACGATAGGCGTATCGGGCAGCAAGTGGGGAAGTGTCGAAGCATTGTCGATAAAGTAAACCGCTGCCCGGTTCGGGTCGCGGCGGTCAACAATCACCTTTTCGCGGTCAGCACTGCGCCAGCCAGAGATGAACGTGAGCATTTATTCAGTGTCCTTTAACTTGATGACATCGGAATCATCCTTGTACCGCATAAAGCAATTATCGTGCTAAAGGATAAGATTCGGCTAAAAGATTTGTTTTAATTTCGTTACAAATCCGTCCGCGCCTAGTGTATCGCCATTAGCCGGGCGTGGCTATGTCAGTTTTGCCAATCGGCGCTGGCGCGCTACACTGAACGACTCCTTAGCACAACAGGCATCTACCATGCACATCCTGCTCATCTTTCTGGATGGAATCGGTTTAGGGGAAGATAATCCAACCATCAACCCGTTTGCGGCGGCACACACCCCGACACTCTGGGCATTAGCGGGCGGCCAGAAATGGTTGCGCGCAACGCCCCGCACTGAGTCCGAACGCGCCATCTTTATTCCTACCGATCCGCGCTTGGGTGTGCCGGGGCGTCCGCAAAGTGCCACCGGGCAGGCTGCCATTTTGACCGGGCGCAACGTCCCCGCCGAAATTGGCGAACACTACGGCCCCAAGCCGAACCCTGCCGTCCGCGCGATTCTGGCGCAGGATGATAACCTGTTCAAGCGGCTGCGGGTGCGCGGCCTTTCCGCTGGACTGCTGGATGCCTATCCGCCGCCATTTTTTGAAGGGATCGACAGCGGCAGGCGACTGCGCTCCTCGATTCAACAGGCGGCCTTTGAAGGTGGCGTCCCGATTCTGGGTGAGGATGCGTTACAACGTGGCGATGCGCTCAGCGTCGATTGGACCGGCGAAGGTTGGCGCGAAATGCTTGGCTACGAAGATACGCCCGTTTACAGCCGTGCCGAGGCCGGGGCGCGCATGAGCTTATTAGCGCGCCGCTACGATTTCTCGTTCTTTTCGCACTGGATCACGGATGAGATCGGGCATCGCGGCCCGTTGGCGCGCGGCGTAGCGATCCTGGAACTGTTCGATCAGGTCATGGCCGGGCTGCTGGCCGATTGGAACGACAACGACGGCCTGATCATTATCACCAGCGATCACGGCAACATGGAAGACCTATCGACTCGTCATCACACTGAAAACGATGTACCTACCGTGATCATTGGCGCAGAGCGGGCGCGCTTTGCCGCAGACTTTCACGCACTCACCGATATTACGCCGCGTGTGCTGGCAGTGCTGGCTAGCCCCTCTCCATTGGGAGAGGGGTTGGGGTGAGGGCATTCTCACTTCGTCGGCGCGGGCTGCCCCAAATTTTGTAAACTGCTGCTTGGCACGCCGTACACATCGGCACGCAGCCACAACACGATGCGCTCATTGGTCGTTGGCTGCACGCGCGAGTCACGCTGATACAGCCAGGGGAATACGTCCCAATACTGCATCGTGCCACGATCCCAGTTTGCATAAACCGGAAAGTCCATGCCGACATAGGCCGCGCCTAATGCTGGTTTTTCATCCTGACGGGGCGCAATGATCGCCGGGCCGTTGAGTGCCGGGCTGGTTTGCGTGACGAACGTCGTTTTCTCGAAGCGATGAATCGCCCAGGCCAGCGCGCCGTCATCTGCCCAGGCCACGCTGAGTGGCATTTCGTAGGGCATTCCGGTGTTTCGGAGTGACGCGGTCACAAGTTCTTTTTCGAGCAAAACGAGATTTTGCTGTGCCGGATGAGGTCGCCAGAATTCACGCGCATCATCGGCGCTTGTCACTGATGCGCGCCAACCGCTTCCCAAACTGTAGACGCCCAAAAAGATCAGCAAGCCGATCCCCAGGCCATGCCATGCCGCACGCGATCCCCAAATGCTGCCGATCAGGAAGAACAGGATCACCACCAATGCCAGTGTGAGCAGCGTCAACACCAGGCGGAAGGGTTGATCGATTGCGGGTATCAGAGCGGGCGAAACGCGCAGAGCGGCGTTACCAATGGTCAGAACGTTAATCGCGGTGATGCTCAGCGTCGCTACCACACCGATCCCATGCAGCCACGGCCCCCACACTGGCACGTTCCAGAAACGATCCTGTACAGGTGTCAGGATGCGCTCAATCGTGATCGCGGCCAATCCCGCCAGTGGAATGGTCAGCCACAGGGCATGTTGCGCGCTGGCTCCCGGATAGACCAAGCACGCCACGATCCCGGCGATCAACCAGCCGACTAGTCCGCGCTGCAAAAAGCTGCCGTCTTCGCGCAAAACAATGGCCGCGCCCACTACCCCGAAAATCCAGAAGACTGGCTCATAAATCAGCGATGTGAGCAGCGGAAAGGCTACCGGGTTTTGCGCCGGACGTATCACAAAGCCCTGTAAACTGCGCCCAACGACTTCGCCGATCCCGCCTAGGCCGGACAGGTGCAAGAAGAAAACCGTACCCACCAGAATCAACGCGCCACCCGCGATCAGCAGGCCACGCAGCCACGGCCAGCCTGTCAGGGTATCACGCACGGCGCGCATCGTCCCCCGATCTGGGTCATCAGTGGTGGCAAGCGCAAAGGCCAGACCAACGATCAGGGATAGCGCCACCAGAAAGCCAGATGCTTCCGAGGCGAATACGAGCAGTGCCAACGTCGTTGTCGCACTGAGCGCATAAGCAGCGCGGCGTGTCTCCATGAATCGCCCGATCAGCCAAACGCTGAACAACGCCAATGCCAGTGACCAAACCGATGCGCTCATCGAACGCGACGCCGTCAGCAGCACGGGCGAAAGCGTGAACAATCCGGCCAGGATTACGGCGCTCGTTCGTCCGATCCAGCGCCGAAACAGGAGCGGCATCAGGATCAACAGCAGACTGACGATCACAGTCGGCAGCCGAACCACCATATTTGCCGATCCACCTACTGTCATGGTAAGCGCATTCGCCGCGAACAGCAGCGGGTGAGTCGTCAACAGCGGCGATCCGGCGGCGTTCGGGTTCAGCACCCGGAACACAGAAAGAGCTTCGCGCGCCTCTGCATCGCTCAGAACAATCGTGCCCAGTTCAGCCAGTCGCAAAACCAGCGCAACCCCGAAAAATATGGCGTACAAAACCTGATCGACGGCAATGGTCAGGCGGAATGCGGAATTAGCCTCGCCCCCTGTCCCCCTCTCCGCAAGCAGAGAGGGGGGATTGAGATCAGCGTCTATGGGTGGCGTAATTTCCGGGGCAAGATTCATTGAATTATCGAGCATCGCTTAGCCCCCTGCTTTCGCGTCGGATGCGGTTGAGAACATGGTATCGGTTGGATAAACAGCCACATTACCCGATTGACAGACGGGCGACAGCGCATCGAACTTGGCGATCCCGCCGCTGTCGGTATAGGTGTTACGCTCCGTCGGACCGACATAGACATAGGTGATCCCATATTTTTTGACGATGCGCTCAACTTCTTTCCAATCGGTAGTGTTATACAGCGTTTGAATATCCTGCAAGCGCGTGCCCGCCGCCGCATAATAGCTATCGCCGCGCCATTGACCCTCGTGATTCGGCCAACCCAGCAGCGTCGGAATGCCGCTCAAAACACTGACGCGCCCATATTGCGCCTGATAGGCAGAGGCTTCGATCATTGCTTCCACCAACACCGCCCGATCCCCCTGTACCGACTTGCTCAGACATGTGATTGCGGCGTAATCGTCTGCACCTGATGCCAGAATGGGAGCGCCGTCCAGCGTCATCGTCTCAGCGGCGTTCTGATTGTTGCGTCCACTCTCGACAATCGCCCGTTGATAGATCGCGTAGGGTGTGTACAGCAACCCCGCCGCGATTAAGGCCGCTGCTCCAACAGCAAAAGCGGTACGCAGTGGTCTCGGAACCCGGAATTCGGCCACATCGCTTAACAGTGACCAGACCGCGTAGGCACTGGCGATTCCCCAGATGATCCAGGTTTGATAGTACAGTTTGAAGATGGTGTTGATGCGCGTGCCAAAGTTATCGCGCAAATAGGCGAATTCCGGCACCAGTACCAGCACCGCGCCCGCGCCGATCAACAACAGCGTGAAGGCCGTTGCAGGCGAATAGGTGATCACCTGTCGTGCATCACGCGACTCGGTGGCTTCGACACGCCGTTCGCGGGCGAAAAGCCGCCCCACCACGCCAAAGATCAAGACCAACAGGAAGACCAGCGTCAAACCACCTTGCACCCGTCGTGCCAGCAATGTTGGAATAATCGCAGCCAGCCCGCCGGACTCATCGACTACCTGAAACACCACCTGTCGAATATCTGGCCGCGCCCAGGCCACGATCCCGCCCGCGATGAGCAGCACAACCAGCAGGAGCGCGCCATAAATCAGGATTTGCCCGGCCAGCGCAGCATTAAAGGTTTTGCGTGCGCGCCATATTTCCGCGCCCACAAACGCCGAGATGATGAAGGCAAATGTGCCGAACATCACCAAAAACTGCTGAAAGCGAGTCGGGTAAATCAGGTTCGGGATAATACCGCCCGCCTGTGACCGGAAACTGATGAAGAAGGGTAGATACAGAATCCCGGTTAGCAGCACGGCAATCGCGGCGAATCCGGCGATACCCAGCCAATCTTCACGCGTGTAGCCGCCTGTGCCATTGCGGATCAGTCGCCGCAGCGCCTCCGCGCCAATCAGCAGCCCGACAAACACCAAATCCCACGAGTTCAAAAAGATGAGGCCGCCGATACATACCACATAAATCAGCAGTTCCCAGGGATGTAACCCACGCCTGCCCAATACCAGATTGAGCATCAACCCAAGTGCCAGCAGCACAAACGGCAGCGACAGCACATGCGGGTGAACATCGGACAAAATGAAGCTGAACTGTGGAAACTCGGTGATGATTTCTTTAGGATTGTTGCTCAGGTCACGGTCATAAACGACGCGGCTGTAGGTGAACCACCACCAATAGCAGTTGCCCGGAAAGTGCCCACTCTGCTGGCAATCCGAGTCACGCGGATCGCGGTTTTTGATGTCCATAAACTGGAAATAGCTGTCGGGGAGTGCCTTCGTCTGGTAAGGGACTTCGACGGCAGCAGTTGCCAGATTGCCCATCAGTGCCACCAGGACTACCGCTAACAGGCCAACCATGAACGGCGATAGCCGCGCGCGCCGTTCGATCACGCGCTGCTCAGATTGGCGCGCTTTGACCAGATCGTAACCGAGACTGAACGCCCCGACACACGTCAGCGCAAACAGCAGCGACGCCGATAAATTGAAGGCGATCCCATTCGAGACGCCGCTCAGGTTGGCAAGCGACGCGATCATGATATAGCCGAAGTGATAATAGCTGATCGCGTAACCGCTCATCCAGGGATCGTTCGGCGGGAAGGTGGCGCTGCGCCGGGTGGCCGCCAGAAACGCCATCTCCATCGGCTTCTCAGTGGCGATAATATCTGGTTTGAGCGCCCGTATCACTGCCCAGGCGAAAAAGGCCAGCGCGAAGATCGCCTCTGTGGTCAGAATCAGGCCCAGGTGATCGCGCAGCCAGGGTATGAGCGGTTCACGATCCCGCCATGTCGCGTAACTGACAATGCCGACCACGAATAAAATGATGGCAGTGAAGGCCACGTTTCCCGCGTCATTGCGGAACAGCCCCAAAATGTTGAGTATCCAGAACAGATACCCGATCAGAATCATGCCCGCCGCGCGCGCCATCGCATAGCCGCGACTCGGCAGCCCGCCTGCCAGCCGAAACACGAGCGGATAGACCGCGATTCCGGCCAGCGTCGTGAGTACCCACCAACTGAGGATCGCGCCCCATTCGCGGCCAAGCCAATCAAAAAACGGAGTCATTGAGGAGCCGCTCCTGTTTCACTGTTAACGTTAAGAATGGCATCGGTCAGCACGAGTGCGCTGGGCAGTACGTGATAGACGCGCGTTCCATTGTTGTTATAGACGATTTCGAGCAGTTTTTGCTGTACCATCGTGTCGAATTTGGCGAGTCCGTCGGCAGTGTAAACCGCCCGTTCCAGATCGCCAACGATGATGTACTCGACGTTGTAGTAGCGCAGCAGATTGCGTACCGTGTCGATATTCGTGGTATTGTACATGCCGCCGACGTTTGCCATCCGCGCATTGACGAAATTGGGCAGCGGATCAAGCGAACGCTGTTGGGTCTGGTGATAGCGATAGCCTAACACCGTCGGCAAACCCGTATTCATGGCGATTCGGCTGCCCAATTGATATTCGGATAGCTGCGCCTCAAGGATCGTCGGCGTGCCCTTAATGTTATCCTGTAACCAGTTGATCAGTTGGTAATCGTCGCTGAGTGGTATCTGCTTCTCACCGTAACCGTAGATGGCGCTCTGCATGTACTCAAGGCCGTTCAGCGTGTGAGGCGCTTGCGGTGACATTCGCATCGCAATCTTGCCCTGAGTCGCCATAACCGGGAACAGTGCCGAAATACTCAGCAGCAGCGCCGCAAAGGCCAGCCAGGGCGAACGCTGCCAGCCGCGCCAACGTTCTGAGGCGCGCAGCAGCCAGGCCAGCGCCACGCCGCCCGCCACGCCGAACAACAACCAGACCTGCATATACAGCTTAAAGATCGTGTTCTGCCGTCCGGTATCATTTGCCAGCACGACCATTTCTGCGCCCTGGGTAAGTGCCAGCGCCAAAATCGTGAGTGCCAGAACGATCCGCATTTCCCGACTCTGATCGGGCAAAAAGAACAGAATCGCCGCCCATGCGATCATCGGTAAGGTAATGATCGCTACCGGATAGGGCGGATTGAAGATGAAGATGTTCATCTTGAGTGCGGTGAAGGCAACTGTTGCCAGCACCGCCGCGCCAATCGCCCCCAGAACGATCAGCACCCAGTTCGCGTTGCGAACCAGATCACGCACGTAGGTTCGGCGCAAGACACGCGCCGTTTGCCAGACCAGCAGTGAAAACAACAGGAAGATGAACAACCCGTGAATATCCAGGTATGCCCAGATCGGCGACTTGTTGCCCAGAAACGGGCTGGCGCTGCTGTAGCCCGTTGCGAAAAAGGATCGGAACGGCAAGCCGAACACCTGCTGCGCTGCGAAGAAAAACACTAACTGACCGATCCATTGCAGCAGCGGACGACGTGAGAACTTGCCCCCGCGCAGATAGGCCGCAAAGGTCAGCCCGGCAAGAGCCAGGATCATATATGTGACCCAATCCCAGGTGTTCGTCGCATACAGCAGGCCAACGACCATGCCGCCAAAGGCCGTTGCCAGAATAGCGATGATCGTTGGCCGCCGCAGAATGCCCGCCCCCAGAATTTCAGCTAAGAGCCAGGCCAGCGCCAGCAGTTGCAGCGGCATCGAGATCATGTGCGCGTGCAAATCGGCATAAACGAACGTGAAGTACGGCATCTCGGTAATTTCGCTGCTGGCGTTGGGCAGTTCGCCGATTATACGGCTTGGCCCCCAGAACCAGCGATCCGGACCAATCGGCAAATAGCCCTGTGTGGCGACCACGTTCAAGCCCGTGCCCAGGCTGTTCATAAACTTGTTGAAACCCGCCGTGCTATTGCGAATCTGATCGAACAGCCCTGGGTTTTCGGCTTGATTGAGCAGTTGCAGGTTTTCTTGGGGAGTCGGTGCGCGGCCATTATTATGCGCCATGAAATCATCGAGCAGCGTTTGGTACACATCCGGTGACTGTGCCGAGTAGCCGCCCGCGTTGGCAACCCCGGTGAAAAAGACGCGCGGCGTATCCAGATTGCCGATCACCACACACAAAATCGCGGCGGCAATGCCCGCAATATACGGGCTGCCCGACGGCGCACGGAGCGCCCATCTACGACGTGCCACAAAAGTTGACGCCGGATCGTTATCGCCTTCATCGCGCGGATGAACCAGCCGCGCCGCCACGACGTTATAAGCGATTGAGAACGCCCCGATTCCGGTGAAGGCATACAACATCGGCAAAATCAGGTTGTAGGCGACAGCTGGCACCACACCTAGCAGCTTTGTTGGCACTCCGACCAGCACATAGCCGAAGTAGTAGTAGTTCAGGTAGCCGCCGGAGTACCAGGGATCATAAGGCGGGAAAATCGTACTTCGCAGAACGGCATTGAAGTACGAGAAGTCCATCGGCTTTTCGCCGCCAAGCGTCTGTGCCCACAAATCCGGGTTGCCAAGCCGCACCAGCAAAAAGCCGATGAACAGCGTCAGCGTTACGCCTTCAACGATCAACAAGTGGCGGCGATGGGTGCGGATGTAATCTAGCAGCGCGGCACGACTGCGCCACGCCACAACCCCGCTGAACAAGGCCAGCAAAATCATCGCACCCAAAATGCCGCCCGCTGACCATGTGAGCAAGTTCAGCGTGCCGCCCGTCCAGACCAGGAAGGCAACGATCAACATCCCGGCCAGCTTCGCAATCGGGTAGCCACGATCTGGCAATCCCGGCAAAATCACAAAGAGCAGCGGCCATGTGATCGCGCCGAAGATGAGCATCAGCAGATACCAGATGATCACGGTGACAATGGGCGATGAATTAACGAATGACGTGCGATCAAACAGGTCTGACCAGGTACCACCGTCGCGTTGAATGGCGCGCTGTTCCGGCGACAGAGTGAAACCACTTGGGGCGGCGCTGGCCGCGAAACTCGTCCAATTGACCTTCCCCGCGATCTCGGTTGAACTGAAACTGTCCGGCGAACCCAGCGGCGCGATGACCGCCTGATCATTCGTGTTCGTGCCGTACAGAATGGCTTTTACGATACGCGGGTTGTAGCTGGCGTTCTTCTTGAGGATGAATACCGCTGGATGATCATAAACCGTGAACGCTTCTTCCGACTCCCACTCATTGAGCCATGCCGGAACTTTATCAGTCGGCAGTACCTCGTCGGGAAAAGTGATCGGCCCGATCTGAATGTACGAGGTGATCGTTTTGAGAACATCGAAGCCAAGCTGCCCGGCAAACAACGCATTGTACACATTAACGGTCATTGGGAAGCGGGCGGGGTCACGCGGCAAGGTATCATAAAAGCGGTTGCTGCTGATCGTGATGTAATCTGCCGCGTCCATGCCCTTCTGAATCGAGGCGCGTTTCTGATCGTTATCTTCCGCGACCATGTACAGTCCGTAGCCCTTGTAGTAGCCCTCACCAAAGCCATCCACGCCTTCGCACGTCTGCGAACTCAGGCCGGACGGTGTATCATGCGTCAGTTCTATTTCGGCGGGGATCGGGCAAACTTTCCAGGGAATCGGATCATCCCAATCGCCTTCGACGGCGATTACCGTGCCCGTCAAGGCGACCGGATCACCTTCGCTGTAAAGCTGAATGGCAACCGTCTCATTCGCGTAAACTGGCACCGGCTTGTCGAGCATAACCGTATACGAGTCGCCAAACGGTGAGGTTTTGGTCTGCGATAGATCGGCGTTGATAACCCCTTCAGCCAGCAGATTACTGCTCACCGGATCAACCACTTTGACATGCAAGGCTGTGTTCACCGCGCCCGGTTCGCTATCCAATGCGTGAACAAAACTGACCGAGTTGATCGTTCCGCTGATTGGCGCGTTCTTTTGAATTCGCAGCGGAGCGCCCGCCGAACTGCTGATCGTGCCGTTGTAGGGCAGGTTGAACAGGCGTGTTTTGCCGTCAGCAGTGGTGATCGTGGTGGAGACACCACTTGGCAAGTTCCGTAAAACCCACTGGGATGCCTCACCGCGTGTCAGCAAGCGCGTATAAATTCGAGTGAAGCCGAAACCCCACAAAATGCTGAAAACCGTCACGAAGATCAGCGTGCCCATTGCGCCGACCTGTGCCAGACGACGAACAGTGGTGGGATGGGTGGCTTGCCAGCGCCACGCCCGCTTGACCAACTCGACCATCATCCACGCGCCGAGCGTGACGAGTGCCGGGTAGAGCGGCATGTAATAGCGCATCGTGGCGACCCAGTTCTTGCCGAGCAGCCCGAAATACACCAGAATCCAGGCAACGAACAGCGCGTGCCGGGTCCACTGTGGGCGCGCGCGCAGCATCTGGAAACTTGCCCAAATCCAGCCGCCCCAGGCCAGCAGACCGAGCGGCAAGCCTAACCCCCACAGCACAATGTTTCGCCACGCGAACAAATACGGCGGGCGATTCACCCATTGATAATTCGGCGGAATATCGAATAAGCCGCTGGTCTGATACTGTGCTTCGGCAATTTGCGCGAAAAATGGGCTATAAGGCACGATCCCGAAGATGCTGGGGCCGGTAAAGGCGTGTGGATTGGTGATGCGAAAAACGATAAAGGTGGCGGCTCCGGCGATCACTAATCCGCGTGCTGCCCGGTTGAGCAATCGTGACCGCTCCGACCAGGGGATCATCATATCGAAGATCGGCAGGCAGTAGATAATCGCTGCCAGCACAATGATCCCGACCAATGGCGCGGTATTGATTCGGCTGGCAAGCGCCGCGCCGAACCCGACGCCAAAGCCTAAATAATCGTACCATTTGCTTTTATCAAGGGCGCGTGCGGCAAAGTAAAAGGCCACCGCGATTGGGAAGTTCGAGAAGGCATCCGCCGTCCAGAAGTGTGACAACTGAATCGGCAGAACGGCGACGGCATAGAGCAACGCGGCTAGCAATCCAACGCGCCGCCCGTACAGGTGTCGCGCCGTGAGGAATATAAACAGGATCGTAAATAGTTCGGCAACGGCAGACATGGTACGCCCGACAAAGTGAATGCCGTTGTAGCCAAGCCAGACATTATTGCCTGTCACCTGTGTGACTACTTGTGCGCTGTAGTGGACGATGAACAGCGGCAGTTCGCCATATACGTACAATCCCTGACCGATATTTGGCGGATACAGCGTCGAACACAGCGCATCGAAGTAGCCGCCCACGCCGTTCGTATCCGGGTAACGCTGGAGGCACGTTTGCAGATGTGCAGTTTTCGATGCTTCGTCCCGGTCTGAGGGCACAAGCGTCTTCATGCCCACTTGTTCTGCCATCCCGGTCAGGAATCGTTCGTCGGGGTGCAGGTGTGTGAAGTCGTCCCAATTCTGGCCGACAAAGCGCAGGTAAGCGCCAAAGATCAGGATGATGACGAGCAGCGCCCCGGTAATCAGATCGTCGCGCGTCACCCGCAAGCGCACACGGCGTGCGTGCGCCACATCATTAGGCAGTTCGTTGATCATTCAGACTCCATCAACACAGGGAAATTCGGACGTTGCCGAATGCAGTCAATATTACACGCGATTGCTTGATTTTCCTCACCCGAAGTTGGTACGGCATAACAGGCCGATTCACCAAACATGACTATAATAAAACGATAAGGAAACCATATCCAGGCTCAAAGGAACGCCCTTATGTCCGCTGCTGACCCGCTGGTACACCTTGACGAAACGCTGATCCGACGTGAACAGATCGCCGCCGGGAAGCTATTTCTATCGTATTCGCGGCGCAATCGGGACTTTGCCAAATCGCTGTATGCCAAACTGGATGGCATGGGCTTCGATTTGTGGCGCGACGTACACGACATTGAGGCGGGCGCGGATGATTGGTGGCAGCGCATTCAGGAAGCGATCCGCGAATGCGAAACGATGGTGCTGTGTATGTCGATGGCCGCGCTCAAATCGCCCGTTGTGGGTGATGAATGGCTGTATGCGCGCACACATGGCAAACGGATTATCCCGGTGGTGGCCGATTCGATCTGGGATCACCCGGAGGTGCTGGCTGGGACGTTCACGATCCCGAACTGGATGCAGCGCAAGAACTGGCTGGACTTTCGGACGGGCGTACCCGAAGCCGAAAAACATTGGGCGAATTTGCTCCGCACGCTGAACGAACGCTACACGCCCAAACGCTTCATTTCGATGGTGGAAG
This sequence comes from Aggregatilineales bacterium, assembly GCA_038239365.1. GTDB lineage: Bacteria > Chloroflexota > Anaerolineae > Aggregatilineales > UBA2796 > JBBRMW01. The sequence goes on along the minus strand of JBBSEU010000057.1, from coordinate 2,129 downwards.
AACTGCCGCCGCGTTTCGTGCGCCGCCCCGACGATGTGGATCGGGCGGTACGCGGCCTGGTGGATGATCAGAACGACGCGGTAGCCATGACCACTGCCTTCAGCGGCGCGGGCGGCTATGGCAAAACGACGCTGGCAAAAGCCGTCGCGCGCGATGTGCGGACTCAGGGCGCGTTTGATGATGGCATTTTGTGGGTGACGCTTGGCGAAAAGCTGCTCGAACTTTCGGGCGACGCGCTGGCAAATGTCCTGATTGGCCGCGTGCGCGAACTGATCGATGCGCTGACGCCCGGCGAAAAACCGGTGATCGAATCGCTGGAAATGGCGCAAACCAAGTTCCAGGCGGCGATAGGCGATCTGTATATCCTGCTGGTGATTGATGATGTGTGGGACGCGGCGCACCTCAAGCCATTCCTGCCCGACTCTGGCAAGACGCCGCACAGCGCCCGCCTGATCACGACGCGCAGCCTGAACACGGTCAACCGCGATAGCATCCTCAAACAGACGGTTGACCGCATGAAGCCCATCGAAGCCGCCGAACTGCTGGGCGCGGGCTTTGACCCGGATGAGGTGAAGGCGAATGACGCGGCACTGCGGGCGCTGGCGCATGACCTGCGGGAATATCCGTTGGTGCTGGCACTGGCAAACACCCAGATCGCCAACTACGCGCATGATATGAGTTTGTCGCTGGCGGAGGCGCTGCAACTTGGCCGCGAAACCCTGGACGAAATGGGCGTGCTGGGCTTTGATGAGGCCAGCGCCGAGAGCCGCAATGCCGCGATCAGTAAATCGCTGGACGTGAGCATTCGGCAGATCACGCCCGCCGAACGGCAGCGACTGTACCGCGAATTGGCGATCTTCCCGGATGACGCGCTGATCCCACTCTCGACGCTCGAAAAGTATTGGAACATGAGCAAGGTGGCGACGCTCCAGTTTTGCCAGATGCTCTATCGCAAGACGGCGTTGCTGCATTCTTTCGAGGGGCTAAGCATCCGGCTGCATGATGTGTTCCGCGACTGTCTGATCATCTGGGAGCGCGATACGCTGCCCGCGCTGCACCGCCGCCTGACCGAACGCTGGGGAGTCGGCGCGGAGGGAACCGTCACAACACTGCCCGACGATTACGCCTGGCGCAACCTGGGCTATCACCTGATCGAAGGTGGCGGGGCGGATCGGCTGCGGGCGCTGCTGCTCGACTATCGTTTTTTGCGGGCGAAGCTGGGCGCGACGGACGCGGGCGCGCTGGTGGCCGATTGTGACCGCCTGTTGAAGCGCGGTAAAGACGAAACGATCCGGGTGCTGCGTTCGGCGCTGCTGCTCTCGGAGAGCGTGTTGGCCGAAGCCCCAGACGCGCTGGGACATCAGTTGGTGGGGCGCATGATGGCACACCGCGCCCAAAACCCGGAACTGCGCGCCCTGACCGACAGATCCCGGCGCTGCAGCCGGGCTTGTATCCCGTCGATTTCGATAGTCCGTATGTGACGCACACGCAAGCAGGCGGGATGCTGCTTCGGACACTGAACGGTCACACAAGATGGGTTAACGGCGCGCTACAGTTAGCCGATGGGCGGCTGCTGTCGTGGAGCTATGACAAGACGCTGCGCCTGTGGACGGCAGACGGTGTGCTGCTGGCCGTGCTGGATGGTCACACCGAAGCGGTTAACGGCGCGCTACAGTTAGCCGATGGGCGGCTGCTGTCGTGGTCAGGTAATATATTTAGTATTGGGAACCATATGCTGCGCTTGTGGACGGCAGATGGTGCGCCGCTGACCGTGCTGAACGGTCACACAAGATGGGTTAACGGCGCGCAGCAGTTAGCCGATGGGCGGCTGCTGTCCTGGAGTTGGGACAATACGCTGCGCCTGTGGACAGCCGACGGTGTGCCACTGGCCGTCCTTGATCAGGACTACTTTTCGAGAGACCGTCTGGCGATTATCCGGTGGGCAAAACAGCACGGCATCGATCTGGGCGCTAATTTCGAGATTGATCTACATACTGCCGAGGGTTGGGTGCAGCGGAAAGGCGACAGCCTGCTTCTCTACAATCCGCAAACGGGTGAGCTAATCGCGCGCTATGATGGCGATGCACAGTTTACGAGCAGCGCCTTGCTCACCGACGGCGTTACCGTCG
>JBBSEU010000056.1:0-22925 GCA_038239365.1 Aggregatilineales bacterium | reverse complement strand
GTGATGATTAGCACCCATTCGTCTGAAATGCTTGGCGATGAAGGCATTGGACTGGACGAAACGCTGCTCTTTGAACCAAAAGACGAAGGTACATCCATTCGTCCGGCAGGGGAGTATGAACAGGTCAGGACCTTGCTTGAGGGCGGGGTCAGTTTGGCCGATGCGGTACTGCCCATCACCAATCCTCCCAACCCGCAGCAGCTCGCGTTTTTCGCCGACGCCAAATGACTCCGCCCGTTACCCTGTCAGGTGCGGTTGAGGGAATCGTTGATGAGGCGGTGCTGTACCGTCTGGCAAGTTTTGTGGGTGCGTCCATTGGCGTTGTTTATAGAACCAACGGCAAGCAAAGATTGCTCAAGAATCTTCAAGGTTATAACAAGGCCGCACAGTTTACCCATTGGGTGATTCTGGTCGATCTTGATCACGATGCAGATTGTGCAGCAGCGTTCAAAACGGCGCGTTTGCCCGAAACCGCGCCCTACTTATGTTTCAGGATAGCGGTACGTGAGATTGAAACGTGGCTGCTGGCAGATCGAGAACGAATTGCCCGCTTTTTGTCTATATCATTGACGGACGTGCCGCTTAATCCCGAATCGTTGGAACGTCCCACACGAACAATGGTTGATCTGGCTAGAAAATCGCGCCGGAGTGCCATTCGAGAGGATATGGTGCCACGTCCGGGCAGTGGACGTGAAGTGGGCGCGGCTTATCCATCGCGGTTGATCGAATTTGTAAGTGATGAACAGTCGGGTTGGAGGCCAGAAGTCGCGGCGCTAGCGTCCAAGAGTTTGCGGCGCGGCATCGACTGCCTGAGCAAGCTCGTTCTCAAGGACATTCAACCCGGTTGACCTAACCGGGTTAATAACGATTTGTGCCTGCTTATTTTTCGCTGTTCCGATCATAGGGGATGATCTTGTCCCACTCATCGGCACTGGAACGCGCGACAAACGCGACAACCGGTTCGGTATCGCTCATGTTGAACACTTCGTGCGGGATGCCCGGTTCGATGAAGATGAAATCGCCCGCCTTGTTTTCGACAATCGTCTTGAGGCCAGGGCCGTATTCGTGGCGGACATTTCCTTCAACGATGTACAGCATTACCTCGAAATTGACGTGAATATGCGCGCCCGCCACGCCACCCGGCGGGATCGTCGCCACGTTGATCGAAAGCGCCTTCGAGCCAACATTTTTACCGGATAGTCCAGTTTTGTAGTGAATGCCGTTCCAACCGCGCGTCGTGCCGCTGTTACGAATCACCGAAATACCGTCCTTGCTTTCGACGGCTTGCTTCAAATCTTCGTGCTGTGCTTGTTTTTCTTCTGCCATGATGCTTAAAACCTTTTATCTCCGAATTTCCGCGTTAGTATAACCAGACTCCGCAACCATTTCATAAGGATCGATGCTTTGCAATACAAAAATCTGGGTCGCACTGGCTTGAAACTTTCGGCAGTCGGGCTGGGCTGTGGCAATTTCGGTGGCGTGGGCAGCTTGCCCGCCTTTTTCGGAAAGGGCGAAACCGAGTCCGAAGCGTTTGCCTTGATGGATGCGGCCTGGGAAATGGGCATCAACTTTTTTGATACAGCCAATGCTTATGGGGGTGGCCGCAGCGAAACGATGGTCGGCAACTGGTTGAAAGGCAAAGGTGCGCGTGTCAGCGATCAACTGATTATCGCGTCTAAAGTGTTCAATCGAGTGGGCGATGGCCCAAACGATTATGGCCTGTCGCGGCGGCACATCATGGAACAAATCGAGGCAAGTTTGGGGCGTTTGGGTGTTGATCACCTGGATATGTATTTGATCCACGAACCCGATCCAACAACGCCTATCGAGGAGACCGTGCGCGCGCTGGACGATCTGGTTCATCAGGGCAAAGTACGCTACCTGGGCGCATCGAACATGCCCGCCTGGTTGATGACTAAGGCGCTTTGGATAAGCGATAAACACAGCTTGTACCGATTCGATTGGGTGCAAAACTCGTATAGTCTGCTGGAACGCATCGACGAACTGGAAATGTTCCCGCTGTGCCAGGATCAAGGGCTGGGCTATACGCCGTTTAGCCCATTGGCCGGGGGAATGCTAACCGGAAAGTATCGCTTCGAGGGCGATTATCCGGGCGGATCGCGCATGAGTTTGCGGCCAGAACCTTATCTCAAGCATTGGACGGTGGAGATATTTGCTGGGCTGGAACGGTTGAAGGGCGAAGCGGCGGAACATGGCGTGAGTCTGTCGGGTTTGGCGCTGGCCTGGGTGATGAGTCACCCGCTGGTGACTGCGCCGATCCTTGGCCCGCGCAAACCAGAACATCTCGATCCAGTGAAAGAAGCGATGAGCATTCAGTTATCAGAGACGGAGCGACAAAAGATCGCAAACTTGTTATCATCGCCCGCTGCACCGTGATTCAAAATAGAACTTTGGGAGCGTTCATTGAAGGTACTTATTGTTAACCAATCGGAAGTGATCGATCTGCTGCCGATGACCGAATGCTTGGACGTGATGGCCGAGGCGCTCAAAACGCTGGCACTTGGCGATGCGATTCTACCGCTGCGCCCCGTTCTGTGGCTGCCCGAAAAAGTGGGCGCGCTAGGCATGATGCCTGCTTATCTGGGCAACATTGCCACAATGGGGATCAAAGTCGTGGCGGTGTTTCCCGGCAATCACGGCACAGAGTTCGATTCGCACATTGGCACGGTGCTAATTTTCGAGACGCAGCACGGTCAGCTTCTGGCAATGGTCGATGCCAGCGAAATCACGGCGATACGGACAGCGGGCGTCAGCGGTGTGGCGACACGGCTTCTGGCGCGTGCAGACGCCGACGATCTGGCGATACTTGGTTCCGGCGTACAGGCAGCTTCGCATCTGGCCGCGATGCTGGTTGCCAGACCGATCCGGCGTGTCCGTATCTGGAGTCGGAATGCTGATCATGCGCGTCGCTTTGCGGAGTCGGCTTCCAAAAAACATGGGCTGACGGTTGAGGTGATGCCTTCTGCCCAAAGTGCAGTTGAAGGCGCAAGCATTATTTGTACAACGACTGCCGCGACAACACCGATCTTGCACGGTGATTGGATTGTGCCGGGAGCGCACATCAACGCGGTTGGCTCCAGTGTGGCCTTCACGCGCGAACTGGATACTACCGCTGTTGTGAAGTCGCGGCTGTTTGTGGATCGACGCGAATCAACGCTCAACGAGGCGGGCGACTTTTTGATGCCGAAAAAAGAAGGCGCGATCACGGATGATCACATTTTGGGCGAAATCGGTGAACTGCTGATCGGCAAGGTGCAAGGGCGGCAGTCGCCGGATGAGATCACCTTGTTCAAGTCGTTGGGATTGGCGGTTGAGGACATTGCCGCCGCACATCATATTTACCGCCGCGCGCTCGAAACGGGGCGCGGCACATCAGTCGAACTGGGAGGGACGCGCCATGCAAACGCCACTTAAAATGATTGCGCTTGAGGATATTCAGGCGGCGCGCGGGCGCATCGCCGGATCGGTGATCCGAACGCCGCTCATTCGGTTGAATGTGGATGATGCACCCGCTGAAATCTATTTGAAACTTGAGAACCTGCAGCCAATTGGCTCGTTCAAACTGCGCGGCGCGGGTAATGCTATCGCGCTTGCCGGGAAAGATCAGCTTGCGAAGGGCGTGTATACCGCCAGCGCCGGGAACATGGCGCAGGGCGTCGCCTGGAATGCGCGGCGGTTGGGAATCCCTTGTACAGTGGTTGTGCCGGATCATGCGCCAGAAACGAAGCTGAACGCGATCACACGGTTGGGCGGACGGATCATCAAAGTGACGTTTGATGAGTGGTGGAACGTGATCGTCACGCATCATTTTGACGGTGTTGAGGGGTTGTTCGTTCACCCGGTCAGCGATCCGGCGGTAATTGCCGGGAATGGCACGATTGGGCTGGAAATCCTGGAAGACTTGCCGGATGTGGACACGATTCTTGTGCCGTATGGCGGTGGCGGGTTAAGCTGCGGGATCGCATCGGCAGTGCGGGCGCTCAAGCCAGATACGCGCGTGTATGCGTGTGAGGTTGAGACTTCGGCGGCGTTCGCGGCGGCGCTGAGTGTCGGACACGCACAGCAGATCGACTATAAGGCTAGCTTTGTAGATGGAATCGGGAGTGGGCGCGTGCTGGATGAGATGTGGCCGCTGGCAAGCAGTCTGTTGGATGGTTCGCTGGTGATGACGCTAGCCGAAGTCGCCGGGGCGATTCGGCTGCTGGCAGAGCGCAACCGGGTGATTGCCGAAGGCGCAGGCGCGACTCCAGTTGCGGCAGCACTGGCGGGCAAGGCTGGTATAGCCAAGATCGTTTGTGTCGTTTCGGGCGGCAACATCGACTTTGCAAAGCTATTGAAAATTGTTCAGGGCGAAATTCACTGATGAAGGCGTTTCGCCTGATCCGCTCAGCCCTGTCACTTTTCGCAAACTTGCGATCAAATAGCCCGGCAATACTCATCCAACCGCGCGGCCATCGCCTGAGCAAAACGCGGATCGTTGATCTCCATATCCATTTCCACCACCTCAATATCGGAGCGTAAGTTAGCTTTTAAGGTGTCAATCAAGGCTTTGTCCGCATCGGGATCGTAGAATGATTTGCCCTCAACATCAATCATCGAAATGCCTTTGAGAGGGATGAATACGCTTACCTTGCCAGTCGCGGCGTTCAGTTTGCGTGCAATGATCCGGCCAAGTTCGGCGTTTTCGGCGGGAGTGGTTCGCATCAGCGTGACAGTTGAATTGTGAACGTGAAAATGCCGATCCTTGAACTTTTCGGGAATGGTATCCATTGCCCCGAAGTTGACCATATCGAGCGCCCCCAGAGAGACAACCTGCGGCGTTCCACGTTTGGCGGCTGCATCAAGGCGGGTTGCCCCGGCGCTCAACACACCGCCGACCAGTTCATCGGCCAATTCGGTAGTGGTCACGTCCAGTACGCCTGCGAAGTAGCCCGCGTCGATCAGGTTTTCCAGTGAGCGGCCACCTGTCCCTGTCGCGTGAAAAACGATCACTTCATAGCCGCGTGCTTCAAGCACCTGTCGTGCTTCGGTGACACAGGGCGTCGTAACACCGAACATCGTTGCACCAATCAGCGGCTTCGAGTCGGTTTGCGGGGTGAACCCCGCATAGGCGTGCGCCATGCCCGCGATAGCTGCCGCCGCATTGCTGAGGATGCGCTCCGAAATGCGATTAATGCCCGAAATATCGACAACCGAGTACATCATCGTCAAATCGGTCTGACCAATATAGGGTCGCGTATCGCCAGCGGCCAGCGTTGAGACCATCAACTTGGGCACACCGACAGGCAGCGCACGCATAGCCTGAGTTGCCAAAACCGATCCGCCCGCACCACCAAGCCCCAAAAGACCGTGCAATTGCCCTTTATTGAACAGGTCAAGCACGATGGCTTCTGCGCCGCGTGCCATCACCTCAACAGCGGTATTGCGATCTCCGGCTACGGCTAACGCTGAGACGTTTGCATTTGCCGCTGCTGCAACCTGCTCACGGGTAATATCGGGTGTGGTCATGGGTGTTCCACGAATTCCGGCATCAATCAAGATGACGCTGCACCCGGCCTGTTGCACGCGCTTGCGAACGTATTCATACTCGATTCCTTTGGTATCCAGCGTGCCCAGCAAAACAACAGTTGGCATAATGTGGCTCTCCGAAAAATATGATGCGAATGATCAGTGTAGATTTGACTTGGCAAAATTATACTTTATAATACTGGCTCGGTATCTATGGCTATTCCGGTGCAGACAATCAAAGCTGCTGCATCCATTCAGACGGTGTTCGTCGTAAAGACAAATAGTTAAAGCATTCGCAGGAGGCGTACCTATCGAGAACCGCTCTTAGAACTATATGTAGAATGCAGATAAAACGTTTTCACTCTGAAATTACATTCGTATTCTGGAGGCCTTTAGAAATGTTCAAGAAATCACTCATGCTCGTGGCGATCCTGGCGATGGTCATGGTCACTGGTTTTGCCGCGCACCCCGTTTCGGCGCAGGCCGTCAAGGAATTGAAGATCAGCTGGGCGCAGTGGGCACCCGCCGATTATCTGCAAACCCTCGTCAAAGACTATGAAGCCAAGACGGGCATCAAAGTGACCGTTTTGCAGGAACCGTGGGGCACATTCGGAACTGTCGTTCACAAGCAGTGGGCGGCCAAAGACGACTCATTCGATCTGGTCGTTGGTGACAGCCAGTGGCTTGGTCAGGGCGCGACACAAGGCCACTACGTCGATCTGACCGACTTCATGAAGTCGAACGGTATTGATAAGACCGTAACCCCCGCCACATTGCTGTACTACGGCGAATATCCGCCCGGCTCTGGCAAGTATTACGGCTATCCAACTGAAGGTGATGCCAACGGTTGGGCGTACCGCAAGGATTTGTTCGAGAACAAAGACGAACAGGCCGCTTTCAAGGCCAAGTACAACCGTGATCTGGCCGTTCCCAAGACGTGGGCCGAACTGCTGGACATCGCCAAGTTCTTCACCCGCAAGGACAAAGGTCTGTACGGCGCAACGGTCTATACGCAAAAAGACTACGATGCCATCACAATGGGTTTTGAGAACGTCTTCTTTAGCTACGGCAACGACTTCTACACCCCCGGCAAGTTCACGGTTCAGGGTGTGGTCAATTCGGCCTCGGCAGTTAAAGCACTGGAATACTACCGCGAACTGTACACCTGCTGCTCTCCTCCCGGTATGAGCAATGCCTTCTTCCAGGAAGCCAATGACGCTTACACCAGCGGTCAGGCCGCCATGTCGATGAACTACTTCGCCTTCTTCCCGGCACTGGCAAACAAGTCTACCAACAAGTTTGCTGATACAACGGGTTACTTCCCGATGCCGGTTGGCCCCGATGGCAAGCGTTACGCGGCGCTCGGTGGTCAGGGTATGAGCATCAACTCATACATCAGCAAGGATCGTCAGCAAGCCGCCTTCGACTTCCTGAAATGGTTCTCAGATGAAAAGGTTCAGGCCAAGTGGGCACAGCTTGGCGGTTACACGTGCAATATCAACGTCCTCAATTCGCCGGAATTCCTGAAGGTTGCGCCGTTCAATGCTGCCTTTGCGGAAACCATGACCTTTGTCAAGGACTTTACCAACATCCCAGAGTTTGATCCGCTGTTGGCTGCGATGCAGACGGCGCTCAGCAACTACGTGGTGGGCGGCCAGGGTACAGCCAAGGAAGCCCTGGATAAAGTTGCCACCGAATGGGAAAACATCCTCAAGGATGCTGGCTACATCAAGTAGGGATTGACTCGAAAGCCCTCACCCCCAACCCCTCTCCTTCGGGAGAGGGGAGTAGAGCAGTGCCTTGAAAACTCCTTTCCCGACAGAGAGGGAAGTAGGTAGTGCCTTGAAATCTCGTTCCCGACAGAGAGGGAAGTAAGTGGTGCCTTGAAAGTCCCTCTCCCTCGGGAGAGGGATTTAGGGTGAGGGCTATCATTCATAAATTTTCAAAATGAAAGGTTCGTTTATGGCTGTCACTCAGGCTCCGGCCATTGGGACGACGAGACGCCGTCAGATGAGCGACGGCGCGCTGGTCAGGTTATTTATTATTCCGACGCTGTTACTGCTCATTTTGTGGAATGTGGTTCCGCTCTTTTACAGTCTCTATCTGAGCTTCACCAACTACAGCGCCATCGCCAACAAACCACCCGAATGGGTGGGCTTTGCCAACTATACGGCGATTTTGACGCGTAGCAATTTCTGGCAGTCGTTTGCCACGACGGGTAAATACGCGGTGTTCTCGGTAGCGATTCAAACGGTACTCGGTTTTGGGCTGGCAATGCTGTTACGCCGCAAATTCAAGGGCAGCGGAATCGTCACCACTTTGATTTTGATCCCAATGATGCTCTCGCCGGTGGTGGTCGGCCTATTCTGGAAGCTGATCTACAACCCCAGCTACGGCATCTTTAACTTTTTGCTCGATCCATCGAATCCGCGTCTGGCGACGGATATGCTGGCCGGACCCGATACGGCAATGGCGGCAGTGATCCTGGTCGATGTATGGATGTGGACGCCGTTCGTGATGCTGCTCTGTCTTTCGGGCTTGAGCGCGATCCCCGATTATTTGTATGAAGCCGCCGCGATTGACCGCGCCAGTGGCTGGTTCCAGTTCCGGCGGATCACGCTACCCCAGGTCGCGCCGCTGCTGTTGATCGCCATTCTGTTCCGCACGATTGAGGCGCTCAAAGCCTTTGACCTGATGATGGGTTTGACAGGCGGTGGCCCCGGACCCGCGACGGAAACGGTGTCGATTGCCCTGTACCGTATTGCCTTTCAGGGGCAATTTCAAACGGGGCGTGCCAGCGCACTGGCTTATATCGTGTTGATCATCGTCATTTGCATCAGCAACGTGTATATCCGCTACTTGAACAAGGCGAAAGGGGAATAACGATGGCAACTTCCTTTGAACAAGTTGGGCCGCGCGTCCCCGTCGTCGAGTCGATACGGGTTGATAAAGTCAGTCCACGCGCACGATTAGCCGGACAAGCGCGCGCCGTAATCGCCAGCATTATCGCGTTTATCATGCTGATCCCGGTCATCTGGATCGTGCTGACCGCCTTCAAGCCACAAGCCGATGTGACCGCCATTCCGCCCAAGCTGTTTTTTCAACCGTCGCTTGCCGGGTTTGTGAGCTTGCTGCTGGATACCCGATTGTTATCTCAGGATGATCAAGCCAAGATTTCGGAGAACCCAAACCTAACGTGGATTGATCGAATCGCGCTGCAAAGTGGCCGCTCGGTCAACGGGTCGAGTCAGTATGCCGGGCAGCTTTTGAACTCGTTGATCGTCGCCGGGACTTCGACGGTGCTTTCGGTGGGACTGGGGCTGTTCGCGGCCTATGCGTTCAGTCGCTTTCACATCCCCGGTTCGGGCGATCTGTTGTTTTTCATCCTGAGTACGCGAATGCTGCCGCCCGCCGTCGTCACGATCCCGATCTTCCTGCTGTATCGCAGTGTCGGTCTGTACGATACGCAGCTTGGTTTGATCATGCTCTACACGGTGTTCAATCTGTCGTTTTCGGTATGGCTGCTCAAGGGGTTCATTGATGAAATTCCGCGCGAATACGAAGAAGCGGCGCTGGTCGATGGTTACACACGCCTGCAAACCTTCTTCCGAATCGTCGTGCCACAGGCGCTGACCGGAATCGCGGCCACAACGGTCTTCTGCCTGATCTTCGCCTGGAATGAGTATGCCTTCGCGCTGATGCTCACTTCCCAAAAGGCGCGCACCGCACCGCCCGCCATCCCGTCCATTCTGGGCAGCGGCGGTATCGAGTGGAATACCATCGCAGCGGGCGCGCTCTTGTTCCTGATCCCGGTGGTAATCGTTACCTTCGCGCTCCGTCGGCATTTGCTGCGTGGGGTCACGTTTGGAGCTATCCGTAAGTAAATATGGCAACTATTGAGTTAGAAAAAGTCGAAAAGAAATTCGGCACCAGCTACGCCGTCAGGCCGATGGACTTGACCATCAAGGACGGCGAATTTCTGGTGCTGCTAGGCCCGTCCGGGTGCGGCAAAACGACCACATTGCGGATGATCTCCGGCCTTGAAACGGTTTCGGATGGGCATATCCGCCTGAATAAGCGCGATGTAACATGGGCGCACCCCAGTGACCGCGACATCGCTTTTGTGTTTCAGTTCTTTGCGCTCTATCCGCACATGACGGCGCGGCAAAACATCGCGTTCACTTTGCAAGCACAGGGCGTGCCGAATAACGAGGTGAAACAGCGCGTCGATAATGTAATCAAGCTGTTGCAAATTGAGCATCTGGTGGATGGCCGTCCGGGAACACTCAGCAGCGGCGATCAGCAGCGGGTGGCGTTGGCGCGGGCTTTGGTTAGGCAGCCCGCCGCCTTTTTGATGGATGAACCACTCGGCGCGCTGGATGCCGATTTCCGCGAAACGATGCGCGCCGAAATCAAACGCCTGCACATCGATCAGCACGCCACGACAGTTTACGTCACGCATGATCAGATCGAAGCGATGGCGATGGGAGATCGGATCGTGGTCATGTCCGCCGCCGTTGTGCAGCAAGTCGGCACACCGCAGGACGTGTATCACAACCCGGCCAATCTGTTTGTGGCGCGCTTCATCGGCAGTCCCGGTATGAACCTGATCACGGGCACTTATTCAGACGGACAGATACGCTTGTCGGCGGGTAACGTTTATAGCGTCCCGACACCCTGGCAGGCGGCCTTGCAGCGCGGCATTGGTAGCGACGGCAAAGTGATCCTGGGTTTCCGACCCGAAGCGGCAGCGGTTAGCGCGAATGGCGAACTTGGCGCACAGGTCTATTCCAGTGATTTGCACGGCAGCTTCACGATGCTGCACCTGAATTTGGATCAAAATGAGATCGTCCATGTGCGAACTGCCCGCCAGACAAGTTACCCCATTGGCAGTGCCATTCGCTTCGATTTAGACCCTCGGATGGTGCGCTTCTTCAACCCGCAAACCGAGGCCGCGATCAGCCATGAGGTGCAGCCATGAGCGACATAGCCATTCACGGCATCACCAAGCAGTTCAAGCAGGTCACGGCGCTCGATAATGTGTCGCTTGACATCAAAAACAACGAGTTTTTTGTGCTGCTGGGGCCAACGGGCGCGGGCAAAACAACGACGCTGCGGGTGATCGCCGGACTGGAAAAACAGGATCGCGGCACCGTCACATTCGACGGCCAGCCTGTCGATCAACTGAGTCCAGCGGATCGGGATACGGCGTTTGTGTTCCAGCAGTATTCGCTTTATCCGACCATGTCCGTTTTCGACAACCTGGCCTTTCCGCTGCGTTCGCCGCTGCGCCATGTGGCTGAACCGGAGATCAAACAGCGCGTGCAAAAAGCCGCCGAACTGCTCCGCATCACGCATTTGCTCGAACGCAAAACGGCGCGGTTGTCCGGTGGTGAGATGCAGCGCGTTTCGATAGGCCGCTCGATTGTGCGCGAACCCCGCATCTTTTTAATGGATGAGCCGCTCTCCAACCTGGACGCCAAACTGCGCGAAGCATTGCGTGTCGAGTTGAAACATATTCAGAAAACACAGGCCAGCACGACGCTGTTTGTCACACACGATCAGATCGAAGCCCTGACGATGGCGGATCGGATCGGCGTCTTGCGCGAAGGCAAGCTGATTCAGGTCGGCACGCCTAACGATATTTATGATCGTCCGGCGACCACGTTTGTAGCGCAGTTGGTCGGCACGCCGCGCATTAACTTGTACCGTGCAACGCGCGAAAATGGTTCGCTGCACATCATGAGCAGTGCGATCAAGCTGCCGACGCCGAACGCCGATATTCCATCTTCGATCTTAATGGGAATTCGCCCCGAAGATGTGAAGATCACACCTGACGGTGAATTGGGTGGGGAAGTGGCCTTGATCGAACCGTTGGGCGTCGAGACGGTGATTCATATTCGCATGGGTGAACAAACGCTGGTGTGCCTTGTGCCCGGCCTGATGCCCCTGATGATCGGTGAAACGGTACGCTTCGATGTGATCCGCGAAAGCTTGCACTACTTCACGACAGATGGGGATCGAATCGCGGTTTAATAGATTTTCAAGGTTAGAGGAGCAATTTCATGCAATTTGGAGTGAATGCGTGGGTGTGGCTATCGCCGCTGACCACTGCCGAAATGGAAAAACTCGCGCCGCAAGTTAAAAAGATGGGCTTCGATCTGTTGGAAGTGCCGCTTGAGGGGTTAGATGATCTCGATTATAAAGCAGGCGCGCAAATCCTCAAGGATAACGGATTAGGAGTCAGCATTTGCGCCGCGATGGGACCAGATCGTGATCTGATCATTGATGACGCGGCCACTCGTGATAATGGCATGGCCTACATTCGTGCCTGTGTCGACGCGGCGCAAACCCTCGGCGCGAAATGCGTAGCCGGGCCGCTTTACTCGGCAGTGGGGCGCGTCTGGCAATCGACAGCCGATGACCGTGCCAGAGATACCGATCTGCTGGTCAAACAGTTAAGCAGTCTGGCCGCCTATGCCGCTGATCATGGCGTGACGCTGTGTGTCGAGCCGCTCAACCGCTTTGAGACGAGTTTCCTCAACCTGACTTCACAAGCGATTGAAGTGATTGATCGGGTTGACAATCCGGCGTGCGGGCTGCTGCTTGATACGTTTCACATGGGCATCGAAGAAAAGGGACTCGGTGACGCGATTCGGGCGGCGGGCGCGCGCGTGAAACACTTCCACGCCTGCGAAAATGATCGCGGTGCGCCCGGATCGGGGCATGTACCCTGGGACGATGTGGCACACGGCTTGCGCGATATAGGCTACGACGGCGCGGTGGTGATCGAATCATTCACCAGCAAAGTCAAGAGTATCGCGCGTGCTGCCGCGATCTGGCGTTCGCTGGCACCAACTCAGGACGCGCTGGCACAGGACGGCCTGAACTTTTTGCATAAACTGCTGGCCTAGCCCGATAGGACATTGCTTTTATGAAACTCACTCCTGCCGCGATCATCCTGATCGTTGCGGCCATCCTCACGGCCATTGGCCTGATCACCGCGCCAATCATTGGCGCGCTGCCTGCCGATGTGCGTACCAACAACGTCCTGATTACAGGCGTGCCGTTCATCCTGATGTTTGTCGCGCTGGTACTGGCTTTCGTCGTGTTCATTCACAGTGTGGCCGTGCGCCTGAATGGCAAAATCTCGGCGCGTTCGCACGGCATCATCGAGGCGATCCTGATCGGGGGCGTCGTGTTCGGGCTACTTGGCATGTTCCAGCCCTGGGCAATTGGCGGCTATCAGATCGGCTTCCATGTGCTGCTGGTCTGTTTTCTGGCCTTCAATGTGTGGAGTCATGTCAGCCCGAAGGCTGCCCAGCGCATGGAAAGCGTGGATCGCACCGTGATTCAATGATTAGCGCCGGGGACTCAATTCCCCGGCGTTACCCAAACAGCCCAACCAGAATGTTACGCTTCGGCGACGTCGGTTGTCCTGTGCGCCGCGATGATCGGCTGCGCGACATGAGCAGGCACTTGCTCATAACGGTTGAAACTCATCGTGTATACGCCGCGCCCGCCCGTCATTGAACGAAGTTCGTTGCTGTAGCGGAGCATTTCGGCTTGCGGCACCTGCGCCGTCACGACACTGCGCCCATTCTCAGTATCCATGCCCTGTACGCGCCCGCGCCGGGTATTGAAATCGCTCAGCACATCACCCATGTTTTCTTCGGGGACAACCACGCGCACATCCATGATCGGCTCCATCAAGACCGGCCCCGCATCCATAAAAGCCAGCTTGAACGACTCGCGGCCAGCGATCTGGAAAGCAATATCCTTTGAGTCGACGGGGTGCATCTTGCCATCAAATACCACCGCGCGAATATCATAAATCGGGTAGCCCGCGATCACGCCTTGATCGAGGACAGAGCGCACGCCTTTTTCAATTGAGGGGATGAACGACCCGGAAATCGCACCACCAACCACCGCATTTTGATACTCGAAGCCTTCACCCGATTGGCGCGGCTCCAACCGTAAGGACACTTCGCCAAACTGTCCTGCGCCGCCCGACTGTTTGCGGTGGCGATAGCTGGCCGAAGCCGTCTTGGTGATCGCTTCCCGGTAGGGCACGCGCGGCGTTGTTGCCATCAGACCGCAACCCATTCGCTCCGCACGACTGAGCGCCACTGTGATATGAATATCACCCATGCCTTCCAAAACGGTCTGCTTCGTTTCCGGGTCTTGCCGCCAATGCAGCGTTGGATCAGAGGCGGCAAGCTGCGACAAAACGTTGCCCATTTTTGTACCTTCGGCCTGCGTTTTAGTATCAAGCGCCACCACGTAAATCGGATTCGGGTAAACGGGCTGTCGCAGCAGATAGGGCTTTTCCTTGCTGCTGATCGTGTCACCTGTCGCGGTGTGTGCCAGTTTTGCCACCGCGCCAATGTCGCCCGCGTGCAGTTCCGAAACGGGGATTTGCTCTTTGCCGCGTATCACCAATAATTGGCCGAATCGTTCTTCCTGGCCTTTTGTCGCGTTGAAATAAGTGCCGCCGCCTTTGAGATGGCCGCTGAAAATTCGGAAAAAGTTCACCGTGCCCACGAACCGATCCGTCGTCGTTTTGAACACGAATGCGGCCAACGCGCCCTCATCACTTTGCGGGCGATTCAAATATTGAACTTCTTCGCCCTCGTTATTTGCTAATGCAACGCGGCGCTGCGATGGCGGCGAAACGTACACGGTCAGTGCCTCCAGCAGCGGGAATGTGCCGATGTTGGCATCACCCGCCGCTACAAAGACGGGAACCGTTTTCAGATCGGCATCGCGCGCAGCCAACCGCATCCCATCGCGCACTTCCTCGAAGGTGAGTTCCTGCGTCTCGAAATATTTGTTGATCAGTTCGTCGCTGGCTTCGGCGGCGGCTTCGATCAGTGCCAGATGCGCGGTATTGATCTCGTCAACCATTTCGGGCGGCGGCTCAGTGCGTTCTGAACCGATCCCATAGTAGGCTTTTTGCGTCAGGACGTTGATCACGCCCTTGAAGTCTGCGCCCTGACCAATCGGCAGCAGTGATGGAATAAATTTATAGCCGGGGAAGCGCACCCGCATCGCTTCGAGAGTACGCTCGAAATTGGCATTTTCGCGGTTAATCTTGTTGATGACGACGATGATCGGCTGATTGAATTCATCGGCAAACTGCCAAGCCAGTTCCGTACCAACTTCCGGGCCAGCCACCGCATCGACGGCGACCAGCACGCAATCTGAAACACGAATCGCGTTTTTGACCTCGCCCTGAAAATCCGTGTAACCGGGGGTGTCCATTAAATTTATTTTGCAGTCCTGAAACTCAAGGGGAATGATTGAGGTGTTAATGGAGAGGCCGCGATGTTTTTCGTCTTCATCAAAGTCTGAGGTGGTGCTGCCGTCGCTGATATGACCCATTCGTGAGATTGCGCCGGTGGTGAACAGTAAGGCTTCTACCAGACTGGTCTTGCCAGCGCCCTGATGGCCTGCCAGGGCAACGTTCCTGATCTGCTCAGTGCTGTACTCTTTCATGGAAAAACGCCTTTCCTTATAAGTAGCTCGAATGCAGCAGCATTCGTTAAGCCTATTTTAAGAAAATTCGCGTCTGTGTCAAAGGTTTGGGATGTACCCGGTAATTTATACCGGGCAGAGCGGGGGTTATTTAGAGCGGATGGGCATTTTGACAACCTGAATCAGTGCGTTCGTCAGGTCTTCGATCATGGCGGGCTTGACCAGATAGGCGTTGGCACCCGCCGCCGAAGCCGCATCCTTATAGCCCTGTTCGCTGTTGGCCGAAACGATCACGATGGGGATACTGGCTGTTGCTGGATCGCGGCGCAGGTAGCGGCACACTTCAAAGCCATCGACGCCCGGCATATTGAGGTCTAAAAAAACGACATCGGGGATTACCTGCTTAAGGTTGTAAAGCGCGCTGCGCGGCCCCAACGCAACCGTAACGGTGTGCCCGCTCAGGCGCAGCATATCGGCCATATAGCTGGCGGTTTTGCGATCATCATCAATGACGAGAATGTTATAAAACATGGGATAAGCTCCCGGTAATGATATAACTTCCAATTGTATCTAGATTTGAAAATCCACGCACACATTTAGCACGTTTGTGCTGTTTTTGTGATATAATTGGAAGTTCGCAGCGCAGGAAACCACCCGAAAGGACGTGTTTTATGCTGGATATTTCACCTACCCCTGCTCTTAAAGGTTTGCGACACATCCCCGGTGTTGGCAAACAGATCGCCCGTGATTTGAGGACACTCAATATTCATTCGGTACAGGACTTAGTTGGCCGCGATCCAGAAGTGTTGTACGCCGAATTGTGCGAAGTACAGGGTACACAGGTGGATCGCTGTATGCTCTACGTGTTCCGATGTGCGATATATTATGCGTCGCACGAGCAGCACGACCCCGAACTCTTGAAGTGGTGGAACTGGAAAGATCAGCATTAAGCCCGGCCACGCCGGGTGCTAAATAAGGCAAACCCGGCATGAACCATCTGCAACACGAAACATCACCCTATCTGCTGCAACACGCGGACAACCCGGTAGACTGGTATCCCTGGGGCGAAGAAGCTCTCCAAAAAGCACGCGCTGAAGATAAGCCGATCCTGCTAAGCATCGGCTACAGTGCGTGCCACTGGTGCCATGTCATGGCGCACGAAAGTTTTGAGGACGACGAAACCGCCGCCTACATGAACGCGCATTTCGTCTCGATCAAAGTAGATCGGGAAGAACGTCCCGACTTGGACGAAATTTACATGCAGGCGACAGTCATGTTCAACCGGGGTAATGGCGGGTGGCCGATGACCGTCTTTTTGCTGCCCGATACGCGCCCCTTCCATGCCGGAACGTACTATCCCAAAGATAACAAGTATGGGATGCGGTCGTTCAAGCAGATCATGGCCGATATTGTGGATGTGTACGAGACGCGCCGGACAGATGTTGAAGAAGCAGCCAGCGAAGCCACACAGAGTTTGCAGCGCGATGTTTTGGGGGTCGGTGTCAATGATGACGAACTCAAACCGTCGCTGCTTGAGGCTGCTTACCGCAACCTGACTCGCAATTTCGATCCGATTCATGGCGGCCTGAGTCGCGGTAGCCCCAAGTTTCCAAGCCCGATGAACCTGGAATTTGTCTTGCGAACTTACGCTCATATGGGTTATGAACGCGCCCGCGACATTGTGACCTACTCATTGATGAAGATGGCGCATGGTGGCATTTATGATCAGATCGGTGGCGGGTTTCATCGCTACAGTGTCGATGAACGCTGGTTGGTGCCGCACTTCGAGAAGATGCTGTACGACAACGCGCAGTTGAGCCGTTTGTATCTCCATGCCTGGCAGGCCACAAACGATCCATTTTTCAAACAGATCGCCACACAGATTTACGATTACATCCTGCGCGAGATGACCGCTCCAAATGGCGGCTTCTACAGCACCACCGACGCCGATAGCGAACACGAAGAAGGCAAATTCTTCGTCTGGACGCCCGATGAAATTTATGCGGCCTTAACGCCCGAAGAAGCCGACGCTGTAATCGCGTATTATGATGTGAGCGGGGCGGGCAACTTTGAGGGCAAAAATATCCTAAACGTTCCGCGCGAGGCCGATCAGGTGGCGGCGGAAATGGGTATTGCGGCGGAAATGCTGTTACAACGCATCGAGTCGGCGCGCGTCAAACTGTACGAAGTGCGCGAAAAGCGGGTACATCCGGGACGTGACGAGAAAATTTTGACCGCCTGGAACGGCCTGATGCTTACCAGCCTTGCCGAAGCCGCGCGCGTATTAGAGCGTGATGATTACCGTCAGGCCGCCATCAAAAATGCGGAGTTTGTTTTGCGCGATCTGAGCCGCGATGGACGCTTGCTCCGCTCACACAAAGACGGTGTAAGCAAGCTGAATGGCTATCTGGATGATTACGCCAACCTGATCGACGGTTTGATTGAACTGTATCAGGCGACCTTTGAGTCGCGCTATTTTGCCGAGGCGCAGCGACTGGCGGATTACGTGCTGACTCATTTCAGCGCGTCGGATGGTGGATTCTTCGATACGGCAGACGATCACGAATCGCTGATTGCCCGTCCGCGCAGTTTGCAGGATAACGCTGTGCCGAGTGGTAATAGTATGATGGCGCGTGTGCTGACTGCTCTGGCCGCGTATACAGGCGATGAGCGTTATGACAAAGCCGCGCGCGACGTGGTGAAGCAGCTAGCACCCGCCATGCAGCAGTATCCACAGGCGTTTGGTGAAGCTCTCAATGCCGCCGATCTGCTGCTGCGCGGGATACAGGAAGTGGCGATTGTCGGCGATCCGGCGCTTGAACCAACCCGATCACTGCTCAACGTGGTCAACACAGGTTTTCGGCCTAACGTGATTCGGGCATTAACTCCGGTTGATGTGGAAGACAATCAGACACCGCCACTGCTCGATTACCGAGCGCATGTTGGCGGGCAACCCGCAGCCTACGTCTGTGAGCATTTTATGTGCAAACGTCCGGTCACTGAGGCCGCCGCTCTACAAAACTTATTGAAAGCGTCGGCTCAATGATTGGTAACGGCATCACCCATTTATATTTGCTTCAACTTGCTGATAGTGCCCTGCCGATTGGCGCAACAGCGCATTCGTTCGGACTGGAGTCGCTGGTTGAGTCGGGGGCGCTGACGGTTGACGGTCTGTATCTTTTTCTGACCGATTATCTGGGGGAAATCAGCACTCTGGAGGCGGCTTACTGCCGTGCCGCCTATGTATTATCCACGCTGGAAAGTGCGTCGTTTCAGGCGCGCTGGTTGGAATTGAATAGGCGACTGGATGCGCTCAAACTTGCCAGAGAGAGCCGCACGGCCAGCACCACGCTTGGCCGTCGCCTGATCCAATTGGCCGCCGGATTAGAAGCGCGCGCTATTTTTGAATGGGCACAAAGCGGCGCAAAAGAAAACGGCGTTGGGCTGCATCACTGCACGGCTTTTGGATTGGTCTGCGGCACATTCGGGATCGATCAGGAAATGGCGGTGCTGGCCTACTTGCAGCAATCCATGACGGGGCTGATCTCAGCGTGCCAGCGCCTTTTGCCGCTCGGTCAGAGTCAGGCCAGCCGTATTTCCTGGGCGCTCAAACCGGCCATGATCGAAGCCACGCAACACAGCAGGGACACCGATCTGTTCACACTTCCGGTATTTGCGCTCAGCGTCGAGTCGGCATCAATGTCGCATCCTGGCCTGACTACGCGGTTATTTATCAGTTGAATTCATCTGGTACTTTGAGTCTGACATTCACCCATCCGGCGGCGCAAACGATCATGAACGTTCTGGAACAAACCGGGCCGCTTAAAGTTGTTCGGGCGTTTCGTAACGATGAAGGCGACGCGCTGGTTCACCTGCATAATGTGTCAGGTGGCATCCTGGGCGGCGATCAGTTTCAATACAATGTCGATCTGCAACCCGGCGCGCAAGTCCAGCTTACGACGACCAGCGCCACGCGCGTTTATCGGCAACGGGATACGGCAACGACTTCGTTGGCGCATACCAACATCACCATTGGCGAGCAGGCGATTCTCGAATATTTACCTGACCCGATCATCCCATTCGCGCGTTCGGCCTATCATCAGGAAACGACGATTCAGCTTGCGGAGAATGCGGGTTTGTTCTGGTGGGAAACAATCACGCCGGGGCGAGAAGCACGCGGCGAATTATTTGAGTATGCGCGGCTCAATCTGTCAGTGTGTATTTCAGTTGCCGATAGGCCGATTGCGCTGGAAAAGGTACGACTCGAACCCAGCCTTCGCCCATTGAATTCTGCCGTTCGATTAGGCCAATACCGTTATTTTTCAACGTTTTACATTTGCAAAACTGGCCTTGAGGCTGCACATTGGCTCATGCTCGAAAATGAGCTGAGCACACTGGCTGCTGAACTTTCACGTCCCGGTAGTATCTTTTGGAGCGTCAGCACATTGGTGGCACATGGGTTAATCGTGCGCTGTCTGAGCCGTACCGGGCGGCCAATCCCGGCGGGCTTGATTGCGTTCTGGCAAGCGGCTAAACAATCGCTCTATGGCCGTGCTGCGCTGCCGCCGCGCAAAGTGTACTAAGTCTTTTGGGCAGTCCGTCCGTTGACAAAACGGCAGACCGCGCTAAATGTTAGCAGGCTTTTATTTTCTCCAACTTTTCAGGAGCGATAGCAATTGCACTTAACCCCGCGTGAGCAGGAAAAACTATTGATCTTCGTGGCTGCCGAACTTGCCCGCAAACGACAGGCACGCGGCCTCAAATTGAATTTTCCCGAAGCGACGGCCATCCTTTCGGCTGAGATCATGGAAGCTGCGCGTGATGGCCGAAGCGTCGCAGAAGTCATGGTGTGGGGCACAACGATCCTGACCCGCGCCGACGTGATGGATGGCATTGCCGAAATGATCCACGAAGTTCAGGTCGAAGCCACCTTCCCCGACGGCACAAAACTTGTTACCATCCACGATCCGATCCGCTGAGAAAAAGCCTGACGCGGCAGCATCAACGTCAGGCGATTTGGGTGACTGTCCACGTTATCTCTTGACGAACACCTGATGCACTCCACGCTTGCGCGGTAGAATAGACGCACGCGCAGCTATCAAACCGTGAGCAACGTTCGTGAGCGACGATCTACTGACAACAGACCGCATTCGGCGGCGTATAGGTGCCAAACTCGATCTGCCCGTATCTTTTTTTGATAAGGCAGCGCAGGATCGTTCAGCGCGGCGCGGTATCCTGGCACGCCTCAGACGTATACTGATTAACACTGTGATGAAAAACTCGGACGTAAAAGGCTGATGCGAGTCGTCGTTGCCTCGACTTACGTACCATTCATCAAGGGTGGCACAACTGTTATCATCGACAGCTTGGAAGCCGAGCTTCGCAAGCGTCGGGTCGAAGTCGATACCGTGCGGATTCCGCTTCGCTCCGCGTGGTTTGAACTGCCCGAACAAATGCTGGCGATGCGCTGCCTTGATTTGACCCAGGCCAGCGGCCAGCCCATTGATCGCCTGATCACGATTCGCTATCCGGCCTACGCTATTCCACATCCTAACAAAGTGAACTGGTTCATTCACCACCATCGCGGTGCTTATGATCTGTGGGGGACGGAGTTTCAGGATATTCCGAACACCGAACTGGGTCTCCACACGCGGCAGATGATCATGGCGGCGGATACGCGCTACCTGAACGAAGCACAAAAAACATATGCCCTTACCAAACTGATCGCGGATCGGCTGCGAAAGTTCAACCAGATCGAAGCGGCTGGCGTGTTGTACAGCCCGCTACCTGACTCGGATCGCTTTTATTGCGGCGAACAGGGTGATTATTTTCTGTACACAGCGCGCTTGACGCCACTCAAACGTCAGAACATTGCGGTTGAGGCGATGCGCTACACGAAAGGGAATTTCAAACTTGTGTTGGCAGGCACAGGCGATCCGCCGGAATATGCTGCCACACTCAAATCATTGGTGACGCGCTATCGTCTTGAGCAGAAGATAGTATTTACAGATTGGATCAGCGAAGCGGAAAAAATCAAGCTGACGGCGGATGCCCTTGCAACGCTGTACGTTGCCTACGATGAGGATGGGTTAGGCTACTCGACGCTCGAATCATTGCACGCCCGTAAACCCGTATTGACTCTGCACGACTCCGGCGGCCCCAACGAAATTATCCAGGACGGGGTTAATGGTTTGACCGTCCCGCCGACGCCGCAAGCATTGGCCGCCGCGATGGATCAGCTGTGGGCAGATAAACGACGCACGCTGGAAATGGGCAAAGCCGCCCACCAGTCGATTGCTGAACACGGCATCACCTGGGATCACCTGATTGAGAGGCTGCTGAGTTGACGGCGATGAAGGTGATCATCCTCAACACGCAAATGCCTTTTGTGCGAACCAACGTTGATAACGTAGCGGAAGCATTGCAAGTGGCCTTGCAAATCCGAAGTTATGATGCCGAAATCGTGCGGATTCCGTTTGAGGGCTGGTCGTTGGAGTCGATTCCCCGGCATATTTTGGCTTGCCGCCTGCTCAAGATTCATGCTGCCGCGCCCGATCTGGTGATCGCGCTCCAGTTTCCGGTATATTACGTGCCGTTTGTCCATAAAAAAGTTTGGCTGCTCGATGCGTTTGGGGATAACAATGGATTGCCCGCCGCGCCCGAAGCACGACGTATCCGCGAAATGATCCGAAACGCGGATAGTTTGTACTTGCGTGAAGCCTCAGCCGTCTACGCCAGTTCAAATGAAATGGCCGAACGACTCAAAATGGACAATAGCTTAGACGTGAACGGTGTGCTGTATCCACCACTGCCCAATTCGGAAGGTTTTCGCATAGCCGACTTTAATTGGGATGCTGTGATCGAGCGGCTGTTGAAATGAGACTCGCCTGGTTTGTGCCCTCACCGCCGGATGCTGCCATTGAGCAGTTCAGCGCCCTGTTGCTCCCGCATCTCACACAGTTGGCGGACGTAACGGTATTTCCCGGTCTTGATGCCATGCACGCGCTCGAACCTGGCACATTCGACATGCTCATCTATAACACGGCGAATATGACCGCTGCTCAACCGGGCGTCGTGATCTTACACGGCAGGAATATACACGCTGCAAAAAGTGCGATTTTGCATAGTCATTATGGTCTGATCGTTCACAGCAGCACCGCTAAAGATGCCTTGCTACCCCTGAGCAGCAGCCCGATTCGTGTGCTTGACTACCCAAACAATCTCGATGACGCACTCCAATACAGCCATAACCTGATTAAATTTGTAGAGCTGGCGCGCTATAACAAGCCACTTTTTGATCTGACCGATTTTGCCGCCGGGTTGTTAGTCGAATTGGGCGCTGACGCCGTGACTGCTCCGACGCTGATCGAAGTGTTTACCCGTGAGATTGAGGCACTGGCAAATTCATCTACATCTTTATCGACTCCATCTGCGCCCACCATTGCTCATCATGGTAAGCCAATCATTACGCTATCGGACAGCCGTTGGATGGAAACGATGCACTATTACTCAGAATTCCCGCTGGTTGTGAAGCCCTACCTTGTTTTGAACCCCAAAGCGCCTGCCAATTATTCGGGCGGGCCCAAGGGTTTATACGGCTTCATTCGGAATGCGCTGGTACGGTTCAAGTTGCAATCGCTGGTCGAGCGCGTGATTGGCCCACGACTGATCTTGACGGTTCGGTTCTTTTTCAGTTATCCTCGCGTCTCGGATTTGTATATCGTGCCGCCTTCGTCAATCGTAAAGATGGCGCGCAAACGCTAAGGCTGCCTGGTGAACCGTTCGCTCGATCTGGGAATCGTGATCGTCAACTGGAACACGCGCGATCTGCTGCGAGATTGCCTTCGCTCGCTGGCTGCCTCGGATAAGCGTGTGCGATTGCAGGTGATCGTAGTCGATAATGCCAGCAGCGATGGCAG
>JBBSEU010000055.1:0-23179 GCA_038239365.1 Aggregatilineales bacterium | reverse complement strand
GAAACCCGTTACATCCTGGGCAAGTTGAACGCTGGAAACTCCTGCGCGCTGGTGGGCGTGGGCAGCGTGGGCAAGTCGAATTTGCTGCGGCATGTGCTGCGTCGGGATGTGCAGGAGTTCTACCTGGGCACAGACGCCGAAAATCTGCATATGATCTTTGTTGATCCGAACAACATGCTCGATCCGCTGCCGCCCATTGCCGGATCATCGCATCCGACATCGTGGGCAGGTTATGAGATTATGACCCATCGACTGTTTCGGCATTTTCAACCGATGTTTGAGAACATGCCAGCGCAAATGGTGGAAGAATTATACGAAGTCTATCAGAGCCTTCAGGATGGACAGAATCCGCTCACTGCACACGTTGGCCTGCGCTACCTGGAACATAGTATTGATCTGATGATCCGACAGGGGATGCGGCTTGTCTTTGTGTTTGATGAATTTGAGGAGATGCTGCGCGAACTGCCCACCAAATTTTTCCGCACACTGCGCGGCCTGCGCGATGATTACAAATATGAACTGATGTACATTACCGTAACCCGTAAGGCGTTGGCCGATTTGATCACCGATGCAAGCTACGATTACGATGCGCTGGAACCATTTACTGAATTGTTTTCGGATAACACGCGCTATATTGGTTCGTACAGCTTGCGGGACGCTGGGGAAGTTGTCCAGCAGTTGATGGAACGGAACGGCGTGAACTATCCAACCACGATTCAGGACTTGCTGATCAAGGTATCGGGCGGGCACGCCGGATTGCTGCGTTCCGGTTTCAGCGTGGCAAGCGATCTGGTTGATGGCTTGGATGAGGATGAAGCCGCCGAACGCCTGATACGTTATCGCGCTGTGCAAACTGAAAGCCATACCATCTGGCTGAGCCTGAATGAGCCGGAACAGGAAATTTTGCGCGCGCTGATGAGCAGCCGCCACGATACTGTGGATGCGCGTTCGGTGGAAGTGCGAACATTGGCCGAAAAGCAGCTTATCAAAAAAGGTGGCGATTGGATGAGTGTTGGGCCGCCGCTGTTCCGCGCCTATCTCAAGACACAGTTCGCCGCGCGCAGCTAGCTTGACCAGCAAGCACAGCAATTATGTAGAAAGCGTTAGCATTTGGTTATGGTAAGGTATAGAATCAATTCAGATTGGACACTACAATATTTGAATTAGTTCAAAATACCGGGTTGTTTGTAGACTCATGGCAAACTTCAACATTTTTATCAGTTACAGTTCAAAAAGCCGACCCGTCGTTGAAGCACTAGCGGTTGACCTTGAAGCATTAGGCTACAACGTCTGGTTTGATCGTCACCTGTCGGGAGGGCAAGATTGGTGGACGGAAATTCTGGATAGCATTCGGCGCTGCCATTTATTTTTGTTTGCGCTTACCCCGGAAGTGCAAAGTTCCTATCCCTGCCAACTGGAATATGACTACGCAACTGCGCTCAATAAGCGAGTGCTGCCCGTTGAACTGACTGACATTAATATTGCAAGGTTACCCGCGTCGCTGCAAAGGGTACAGTTTGTCGATTATCGTCTGCGCGATAAACAGCAGGTTTTGGCGCTCAGCAAAGCCATCACACTGCTGCCACCGGGCAAACCACTGCCCAAGCCGCTTCCAACCCCGCCAGAGATACCCATTCCACCGATTGCCAAAATACGAGAGCAAATCGATTCGGCGTCGCTGACCTCCGAAGAACAAAAAGCAATCGTCACTAAACTTAAGGAGTTGATGGCTGACCCGGAAACGCTTATTGATGCCCGGATGTTATTCAAGCGATTGTACAAACACGAGGATTTACTTGCCAGCGTTGAAAAGGAAATTAAGTCGATCCTAAACGTCAAGCGGGCACATCGAGACAGCGGCAAGACGAAGATCCTGGTTCTGGACGAAAAGCCGCGCGTTTTTACAGGACACGCAGGCCCTGTATTCGGCGTTGCTTATTCAGCAGATAACTCTATGGTGTTGACGGGCGGCATCGACAAAACGATACGGCTCTGGGACATCAGCACAGGCCAGGAAATCCGCAAACTTTTAGGACATACTGGTTCGGTCTGGAACATCGCCTGTTCACCCAGGGGCGATACGTTGCTTAGCAGCAGCCGTGATCATACAGCGCGTCTATGGGATTTGGATACAGGCAATCAAATTCAATGCCTGATGGGGCATACCGATTCGGTATGGGGTGTCGCTTATTCACCGGATGGGCGCACGCTGCTGACAGGCAGTTTCGACAAAACGATTCGGCTGTGGGACACGGCCAGCGGACGGCAACTAAAATGTCTGAAAGGTCACACGGCGGCTGTGTGGGGAGTCGCTTATTCACCCGATGGACAAACCGTCCTGAGCGGAAGTTGGGATAAAACGGTTCGGCAGTGGGACGTGGCAACGGGTCAGGAAATCTGCCAGTTTTCAGAACATCACAGTCCTGTTATCAATGTCGTTTATTCGCCGGATGGCAATAGCGCCCTCACCAGCGAAAAAGACGGTCAGGTTTACTTATGGGATATTAAAAGCTGCCAGAAGATTCGACAACTGGGCCAGATGGCTGGTTTCGGATTGGCCTACGCGCCCGATGGTCAGACCGCGATTGTGGGCAGTGGCGATACAAAAGCGCAGCTTTGGAGTATCCAGACAGGTAAACTGCTCCACCAATTTGAGGGCCATACGGAGACCATCACGAATGTTGACTTTGCGCCTGATGGCTGCACGGTGCTAACGGTCAGTACCGATGGCACCGCCCGATTATGGAATCCGGGCAACTAGACCGAAAGAAATGGATTATCTTCAGCATTGCTATTCAGTTCAGGCGGAGATGTAATTCAATATGACCTGGTTGGTTGTAGAAGACGAGCAGGATATTCACGATGTACTGCTCTCGATGTTTGAAATCTGGGGCGTCGATGGCGAATCATTTGCTAACGGTGCCGAAGCAATGCGCTGGATTGATAAAGTCGATAACGGCATGGTAAAACGGCTTCCTCAACTGGCACTTTTAGATATTCGTTTACCAGAAGTTTCGGGCGTCGAAATCTCGGCCAGGATACGGCAAAGCCGCTATATGAGCCGTCTGCCAATTGTACTCACCACCGCCTATAGATTTGGCCCCAGGGACGAAGCAGAAGCACTCATTGCATCAGGTGCCGACAAATTGCTCTATAAACCTCTGCCCGCGATGAAAGAACTTCGAGAGCTGCTGGACGAAATTATTTTCAAACGTCGATAGTTTCAAAACCAGTCAACGATTTGGGAGTCCTGACATTTGAAAATAAAGCTATGGCGTCGATGCGTTAAGGCATATCACCGTTGGCGCGAGATCGTTTCCATTCCTGTTCGACGTTGCCTTTTTGATTGTGTTTGCACTGATCATGGTAGCAATTGCACTACCCCTGTTCAACAAAGAATGAGATCATAAAAATTTTACTGGCTGGAGCAACCGGTATTATCGGACGCTTGCTTGTGCCAATGTTGATCAAAGCCGGTCACGAAGTTGCCGGGACGACGCGCAGCACGGCCAAAAGTGAGCAGATCGCTGCACTGGGAGCGCATCCGATTGTAGTAGATGCGCTGAATCCGCACGCGATGTTCACTATTCTGCGTGCCGAACAGCCCGATGTCGTGATTCATCAGCTCACTGACCTGAGTAGCCGCGATTTTGCGGGCAACTCACGTCTTCGGGTAGAGGGTACACGCAATCTGGTTGATGCTGCGAAGGCAGTAGGCGTACAGCGCATGATCGCACAGAGCATCGCCTGGATTTATGTCGAAGGGCAAACGCCTGCCGCCGAGAACGAACCGCTAGACCTTTTAGCGCCGCCACCACGCGGGCGAACGGTGGCCGCTGTGCAATCATTAGAGGAAGCAGTGGCCGAAATCCCGGTAGGCGTGGTTTTGCGGTACGGCATTTTGTATGGTCAAGGCACGTGGTACGCACGCGATGGCTTGACGAGTCAGCAAATCTATCAGAGTGAAATTGAGGCAAACGAGGCGGTGACTTCGTTTGTGCATGTCGCTGATGCAGCACAGAGCGCACTGCTGGCACTTGATTGGCCCGCCGGGGCAGTCAACATCGTTGATGACATGCCTGCTGTTGGGACGGAATGGGTTCCGATTTATGCCAGTTTCATCGGTGCGCCACCACCGCCGAGCAGATTGGGTCGGGCAGGCTGGGAACGTGGCGCGTCGAATGCTAAAGCGCGTCAATTTGGCTGGCGTCCTCAGTTCCCTACCTGGCGCGAGGGGTTCAGAATAGTGTTGACATAACCCTCAGAAGCCTTCAACCGCAGGCCAAACGCATCAGAGAAGTTGCGTGGGAGACTTTTGCAGCAATTTCGATTTACGTTCGGGCTATGTTTAACAGAACTGATCATTCCGCAAATATATGTTCTATGTTAGACTCACCACTTGGCACATTGGAGACCAAAATCCCTCATGGCTCTTCCAGCCTCAGCAAGTGAATTCGTTGTCGCTCAACGTTACGACTATAACTACCGTTCGCCCATCCGATGGGTGGCCTCGCACGTTCTCAGATATAAACCGCTGCTCGTTAGTTTAGTCGTTGGCGCGTGGGGCAATGCGGCCTGTGCATTTGCCGTCCCTGCTCTGATTGGTGTCGGCTTCAATGCGATCATCCAACCTGTACCCAACCTGAATACCGTTTCGCTTTGCGCGATTTTGATCATCGTGTCACAGATTGTGCGCGGTAGCCTGATGTTGAGCCGCAATTTCAGCGCGGAAATGGTGGCGCAGCGCATCGAACGAGACACCCGCGACGAATTGTATGCTGATCTGCTTGGCAAAAGCATGACTTTCCACAGTATGCAGCCTGTCGGTGAGATCATGGCGCGGACAACGAATGATGTTCACGAGTTGAACCTGATGTTCAACCCTGGCATCAACCTGGTCATTGGCTCAGCAATGTTCCTGTTTTTTCCGTTGTTTACCGCGCCCACCATTCACCCGCAGTTGATACTGACCCCTGCACTATTCATTATTGGCTATGGGCTATCGCTTAAGTTTTATAGCAGCTTGTTACGACCAGCAACGGAAGCTGTGAGGGATCGTTTTGGCGATATGAACGCTCGACTCGCCGAAGCGATTGATGGCATTGAGACTGTCAAAGGTGCCTCACAGGAAAAGCAGGAACTCGCCAATTTTGATCGCGGCGCAACGGCTTACCGCAATGCGTTTGTCCGCCAGAGCGATATTGAGGCGCGTTTTATCCCGCTGTTGCTGATGGGTATCGCCGAAGGAACGGCATTCCTGCACTCGATTTTGCTGTATCGCGCGGGCGGAATCAATGTTGGGAATATCATCGCCTACATGGGCAGTATTCAGATGTTCCACTTCCCAACGTGGATTTCGCTGTTCGGCTTCTCCAATATATCGTTGGGATTGGCTGCGGCTCAGCGTATTCTCAAGTTGATTAACACGCGCACCGAACTTGACGAAAACAAAGATGGACGAACTGCCCGCATCAGCGGCGCGGTGCGTTTTGAAGGTATCACATTCGGTTACAAAGAAGAAACGCCCATCCTGCACGACATCAGTTTTGAGGCCGAACCGGGGCAAACCGTCGCCATTGTCGGACAAACGGGCGCGGGCAAGAGTACGCTCGTCAAGCTGATCAACCGCACTTATGATCCGGGTGCTGGCCGCATCCTGGTGGATGGTGTTGATGTGCGCGATTGGTCATTGGAGTCGCTTCGCTCACAAATCTCGATCATCGAGCAGGATATTTTCCTGTTTTCGCGGACAGTAGGGGAGAACATCGCCTTTGGGCTACCGGGCGCTACGCAGGCGCAGATCGAGCAGGCAGCGCGTGATGCTCAGGCGCACGATTTCATTATGAATTTCAAGGATGGTTACCAGACGGTTGTCGGCGAACGCGGTGTGACGCTTTCGGGTGGGCAGCGGCAGCGGCTTGCATTAGCGCGGGCATTCCTGACCGATCCGCGCATTCTGATTCTGGATGATTCAACCAGCGCCATCGACAGTGCCACCGAAGATCAGATTCAGCGCGCCATTCAGCGTGCGACGAAAGGCCGAACTACTTTCCTGATCACGCATCGTCTGTCGCAAATTCGGTGGGCGGATCAGATCGTCGTTTTGCGGAAAGGGCGCATCGCGGCGCGTGGCACACATGAAGAACTGCTGCGGACTTCTGAGCCGTATCGACGCATTTTCGATACGGAAAACACGCTTGAACCGATTGAACAAGACGAAATCGAATTGCAGCCGGGGCGGTGATCTGTGGGTGATATTTTTGATGGTCTCGACGTTGAAGCCTATGACCGTAAGTATTCGGACGCGCAACTAGTCCGACGCATTTTCAAGTATTTTGCCAATCAGAAGCAGCGGATTGGGATTGTCACGGCCACAGTAACGGTCAACGCGATTGTGGATACGATGCGTCCAATCATCATTTCGCAGGGCATCAATATCATCATCGCGGCCACTTCACCCGTACCCTTGATCGGTTTGGTGATTGGCTTTTATATTGCGTCATGTGCTTCGTGGGGCACAAATTACGTTCGGCGGCGCGCTGCTGGACGTGCCATTGGCGATATTGTGCGCGACTTGCGTAACGATGCGTTTGCGGCGGCAGTCTCGCGTGATATGTCGTTTTACGATGAGTTCTCGTCTGGCAAGATCGTCAGCCGCATCACCTCCGATACCCAGGAATTCGCGCAAGTTGTCGTGCTTATCACCGATCTGATCAGCCAGATCATCATGGTCTTCATCCTGATGGCGATTCTGGTGTTGACTGAGTGGCATCTGGCGCTCATCCTGGCCTTGCTCTCGCCAACGGTGATCCTGGCGGCATTGGCCTTTCGGCGGGTGGCACGCAGCGCCAGCCAGCAAGCAAGCCGCGTCCTTGCTAACGTGAACAGTATGATCTCTGAGTCGATCACGGGTATCAATGTCGCCAAAAACTTTCGGCAGGAAGGCGCGATCTACAACCAGTTCGATGGCGTAAATCGTCAGGCTTATCAGATCAATTTGCGACGTGGATTTGTGCTTTCGCTCATTTTCCCGACGCTGAATACGCTGGCCGGGATCATCATGGCGACGCTGCTCTATTTCGGCGCGGGTAGTGCGGTTAGCGGCGCGATTTCGGTGGGCGCGTGGTATCTATTTATTCAATCAGTCTGGTACATCTGGGATCCGCTGACCAGTGTTGCCTCGTTCTGGAGTCAATTCCAGGCCGGGCTAGCCTCAGCGGAGCGCGTCTTTGCGCTGATTGATGCACCTGCCGCCGTCGTTCAAAGTGATGAGCAACCCGTCTCTGAACTGCGCGGCGAAATCGAGTTTGATCAGGTTCGCTTCCAGTACAGCGATCAGGAAGTCGTTCTACCCGGTTTGGATTTGCACATCGCACCGGGAGAAACCGTCGCATTTGTCGGTCACACTGGCGCGGGCAAATCAAGTATTGCCCGCTTGGTAGCCCGCTTCTACGAGTTCCAGGGCGGCAACTTGCGGATCGATGACCGCGATATTCGCACATTCGATCTGGCAGCGTATCGGCGTCATTTGGGAATCGTCTCACAAGTCCCATTTCTATTCGCGGGTACGGTGGCTGATAACATCCGTTATGCGCGTCCCGAAGCCTCGGATGCCGATATTTGGGCAATGGCGCATCGTATCGGCGACGGCGAATGGCTCGACACCCTTCCCGGCGGGTTGGAAACGCAAGTCGGGGAACGCGGGGCACGCCTCTCGATGGGGCAGCGTCAATTGGTTTCGTTAACGCGCGTTTTGGTGCAAAATCCGTCAATTTTCATTCTGGACGAGGCGACGGCTAGCATTGATCCATTTACCGAGTCGCAAATTCAGCAGGCACTCAATATTATCCTCTCCAAAAGTACCTCGATCCTGATCGCGCATCGGCTTTCGACGGTCAAATCGGCAGATCGAATCGTCGTACTGCGAAAGGGCGCGATCATTGAGGAAGGCAATCACGAGTCGCTGTTGATGCAGGGCGGACACTATGCGGAGTTGTACAATACGTATTTCCGGCATCAGTCGCTTGAATACATAGAAGCAGCAAGGCGGTAATTTGCCGCCTCTAGCACCTGTCACGAATTTCTAGACCGCCTCAGCCACTAGATCATGCAGTGCGCCGACAGTCGCCGCCGCGTCGTGTTCGGCCACGACTAGCGAAATGCTGCACTCACTCGAACCCTGTGCGATCACCAGAACGTTGATGCCGCGATCCGAGAGCGCGCCGAACACACGTGCAGCCACACCATGTTGAGTCCGCATCCCCGCACCAACCGCCGTGACGATCACCACGTCTTCCTGCTGCGTCACACGATCCACATCCTGCCGTTCCATTTCGACGCGGAGTTCATCCTTGATCGAAGTCACCGCCGCGCCTGCCCGATTACTTGGCAGAACAAAACAAAAACTCTGCTCGGATGACGCCTGGGAGATCATCAGGATACTGGCATTGGCACGGGCGACGGCCATAAAGGTTCGCCCCGCGATGCCCGGAACGCCGATCATGCCGCGCCCCTCGACGGAGATCAGGTGAACATCTTTGATGATTGTGATCGCTTTGACAACGCCGGGAGTCACTTCGCCTTCGGGTTGAATCAACGTGCCCGGATGACTGGCGTTGAAGGTGTTGCGAACGCGCAAGGGCAATCCACGCTCTACGACAGGTTGAACAGTCTTGGGGTGCAGCACTTTCGCGCCAAAGTAGGCCAATTCGCCCACCTCGGCGTAGCTCAACACAGGCAGCACGCGCGCCTGAGTCACCAGACGCGGATCAGTGGTCATTACGCCATCCACGTCCGTATAAATCCATAGTTCGTCCGTATCCGCAGCGGCACCCAGGATCGCCGCGCTAAAGTCACTACCGCCACGCCCCAACGTCGTGGTCAGGCCATGCCGAGTCGCGCCGATGAACCCGGTCACAATGGGAAGGCCGCCGCGCGCCACAATTGGCAGCACGTTTGCGCGGACTTTTTCGCGCGTTTCATCCATCAGCGGTGACGCATCCTGAAAATTATCATCGGTGACGATCAATTCAGTGGCGTCGATGGCTACCGAGTCGACGCCCGCATCGCGTAGATGCGCGGCCAGCAGCCGGGCACTGAATCGTTCGCCAAACGAGGCCGCCCGATCCATTGCGCGGGGGGTGGCTTCCTGCAACACGGCCAAACTGTGACATAGCGATGACAGATCAGCGAACAGGCCGTCAATATCACTCAACAGTGTTTTGAGCCGTGCCGCGTCCTTGACGAGTCCGCCTGCCGTTTCGTGGTGGCGCTTTTTCATTTCCTGAATGGTGGTCATGTAGGCAGCACTGTCACCCACCAGCGCCGCTTTGGTGATTCGCAGCAGTGCATCAGTGATGCCGCTCATGGCGCTTACCACCGTCAAGACCTGATCGCCCTGAGAGACTTGTTCGCGGATGATCGCAGCCGCACGGCTAATCGCATCGACGCTGCCCATCGACGTGCCGCCAAATTTCATTGTGATGAGTGCCATTGTTCCCCCTTTTGAGCTGTCAGCGTTCAGCAGTCAGCGATCAGCCAAACCATCTTGCTGAGTGCTGACCGCTGAGTGCTGATAGCTTCATTTCAGTTCCAGTGACTTGCTATCGATCACCTGCTGTGCCATCTTCACGAACTCGTCAATCGGCATCGCGCCCAGGTCTTCACCCGTTCGCAGCCGCACCGAGACGGCGTTCGCCTGCTGATCCCGATCTCCGGCGACGAGCATGTACGGGATTTTTTGTGATTGTGCGAGGCGAATCTTGGCGTTCATCCGATTACTGCTGTCATCCACTTCCGCGCGCAGTCCGGCATCCCGCAGCTTTTGCGCGACGCCGTGAACATACTCATTGTGACGATCCGCTACGGGGATCATTTCAACGTGTACCGGTGCCAGCCAGACCGGGAACGCGCCCGCAAAGTGTTCGATCAGGATAGCCACGAAGCGTTCGATACTGCCGAATGGTGCGCGATGGATCATGATCGGGCGATGGGGCTGGTTGTCTTCACCGGTGTATTCGATGCCGAATCGTTCCGGCAGGTTGTAATCGACTTGCACCGTCCCCAACTGCCACTGACGTTTCAGCACATCGCTAAAGATGAAGTCCAGTTTTGGCCCGTAGAAGGCGGCTTCGCCTTCGGCCACGAAGTAATCCATACCGAGTTTATCCGCTGCCCCGATGATCGCGTTCGTCGCCTGTTCCCACAGTTCAGGCGCACCGACAAACTTATCGCTGTTCGGATCGCGCGTACCCACGCGGGCGCGAAAGTCCGTCAAGCCCATCGTGCCGAACACCAACTGGATCAGCTTAACGACGTTGATGAACTCCTGTTCAAGTTGATCTGGCCGTACAAACAGGTGAGCATCATCCGTTGTGAAGCCACGCACGCGCGTTAGCCCCGTCAATTCGCCGCTTTGTTCATAACGATAGACCGTGCCAAACTCCGCATAGCGAATCGGCAGATCACGGTAGCTGCGCTGCTCACTTTTGTAGATTTCGATGTGATGCGGGCAGTTCATCGGCTTGAGCATGAATTCTTCGTCATCCACCTGAATCGGCGCGTACTGGCTATCCTTGTAGTACGGATAGTGGCCGGACGTGCGGTACAGGTCGAGCTTGCCAATATGCGGCGTCACGACAGGTTGATACCCGTTGCGAATCTGCTCAGCGCGCAGGAAACGTTCCAATGTATCGCGCAGAATCGCGCCTTTGGGTTTCCAGAGCGGCAAGCCCTTGCCCACCAGCGGACTGATGATGAACAGGCCAAGTTCCTGCCCCAGCTTGCGATGATCGCGCGCCTTGGCTTCCTCAAGGCGGTGCAGATAGTCTTCGAGTTCGGCGGGTTTTTCCCATGCCGTGCCATAGATGCGCTGTAATTGTTCCCGATCCGAGTCGCCGCGCCAGTAGGCACCCGCGATGCTCATCAGCTTGAAGGCCTTCGGGTTGATCTCTTTCGAGTTGGCGATGTGCGGTCCGCGACACAAATCACGGAAGCCATCCTGCGTGTACGTGCTGATCACGGAGGCATCTGCCGTTTTGTTGCCGTACTCATCGACGCCGCCTTTTTCCAGACCGTCGATCAGTTCCAGTTTGTAGGGCTGATCAGCGAAAATTTTGCGGGCTTCATCGGCACTCACTTCCTGGCGCTCAAACGGGACGTTCTTGCTGATGATGTCACGCATCCGGTTCTCAATGGTTACGAGGTCTTCTTCCGTGAGCGGGCGGGGCAGCATGAAGTCGTAGTAGAAGCCGTCCTCGATGGGCGGGCCGATGGCGACATGCCCATCCGGGAACAGTTCGAGTACCGCTTCGGCCATGATGTGCGCGGCACTGTGACGAATCTTGTAGAGTTGGCTATCTTCGTAGCGTTCAGCCATGATCGATCAATCCTTCCTTTTCAGAGTGAAGTTATGGGGCGGTCTGAGCCGCCGACTGTATAAAGTGTGTAGGGGTCAAGTCCTGCCGGGTGTTGAGGCGGTTGCCCGGCAGGTTATTTCGAGCCGGGGCCGCTAACGGGTGTCGCTATCCGTGCTGGTTTCAGTCATGGATTGTTGCCTCCTGAGTCGTATCGGCGGGCTGCTCATCCTGATGCAAAACGAACACCGACTCGAACACACCCAGCGTCATCATGTTATCAATCGTATCCTCGATGGTGTCCTGATCGAGGCTGTCAACAATGACGTGCGGTGTTTCGATGGCGACAAAACGCACAGGCGGCATGTTGTTAATGTCGCGTGCCACTTCGCGGCTCATCTCCATCTGACGCTGCAAATAGGGTACGGTCACGAATGACGCTGACCACATCAGGCCGTCGTCCGTTTGCACGAAAACATCGGTACTATCCTCTTTTGCGTCAAAACCAGCATCGTCCTGCTGTTCGATCCAAATATGCTTAATCATCGACAATC
Source organism: Aggregatilineales bacterium (assembly GCA_038239365.1). Taxonomy (GTDB): domain Bacteria; phylum Chloroflexota; class Anaerolineae; order Aggregatilineales; family UBA2796; genus JBBRMW01. Next base: position 11,271 of record JBBSEU010000055.1, on the reverse strand, counting down.
CACCTTGTAACCTGAACTTCAATTCCTGTAACCACATCTTACGACAGAATCCTTGATTTAGAACAAAAAAAGCCTCTCATCCGCAATACTGGGACGAGAGGCTCGTGGTTCCACCCATGTTCGGCACAACATTTCGATCAGTTATGCCCTCAAAAGCCTGTTAACGGTGGCGCTCCGGCTGCGCTTAATGTGCCCTGTTCGGGCAGTTCTGCGCGGCACTCGCGGGGGGTTTTCGTTGAGGCTTCGATAGGTGCGCTTTCAGTCTGGGCGCTCCCTCCCTGGTATCGACTCGTTCAATTACTCGTCCCGCTTAACGTTTTCGGGATATTCAATTGATAGTATGATACGGCGTCAATGGTGTTTCGTCAAGACCTGTTCACGCGATTTAAAAGCCAAACTACCACCTCCAGCCGATGCGAAAAATGCAGCAGTGGCGGCACATCGGGCAGCGCGATCTTGATCGGCAGGGTCATCGTATTCTTTTCGATGATGGCTTCGGCGTGCTGTAACGGCCAGGGCGCGTGATGAATTTCGCCGCGAAACAAGTCGCCCCGTGCGTTGGTGGTGTACAGGCAGTAACGCGCCGTCAACCAATCCTCAAGCGACCCGATGGGTGCCGTGAACGGAGCGCCAATGGGACGGTAACGCCCGACGAATTGCGCCGCTGAGTCGATGTGGCGCGCGCTGCGATACTGCACCCAATCATCAATTCGTTGGCAGGTCATGGCCGCGCGAAAATAGGGCAGGTGGAAAAACTGCCGCGCCAGCAGCACCGCCAGCGGATTACCAGCTTCAAGGCTGAAAAAATAGACGCCGGGCTTATCTTCCGCCCTGACGTACACGCGCACGTTCAATTCCGGGAAGGCCGAAAGCCAAGGCACAGACGGCAACAAGCGTGGATGAACTTCGCTCATCCTGAACGGCACGACGCCAATCCAGGTTTGCCCTTCAAAGGTGTCAATTTCAAGTGAGGCCGGGATCACTGGCCGCAGCACGTCCGGTGATAACGGCCAGTGCATAAAAAGCAAATCGCTCCAGGTTTGTGCCATTTTCCAGGGGGAGTTCGGCGGCGGCCAGGGGCGATGATCAATGTGTTTTAGCATGTTGCGGAGGGGGTGGGATTCGAACCCACGATGAGCTTACACCCATAACGCTTTTCGAGAGCGCCCCGTTCAGCCACTCTGGCACCCCTCCAATTACGGACTATTATAGCCGATCTCGCTTTTTGATCAATGCTCAAAATCAGGAAAGCGCGCCGCGCCGTCATGGTTCTGTACCTTGAATGAGCGCCGATTTTCAGGTAAGATAGCCGCCGACTAATTTTACTTGAAGGACACCCCCGAATCATGAAGGTTATTCTGACCGAATATGTCTATAAGCACGGCGTCGCTGGCGAAGTCGTGAATGTGGCCGATGGTTTTGCGCGCAATTATCTGCTGCCGCGCAAGCTGGCGATCAAAGCATCGGCGGCCAATCTGGACAAAGTAGCGGAGCTGCGCGCCAAAGCCGTTCAGAACCGCGCCGAACTGAACAGCAAGCTGAGCGAAGCCGCCCAGAAGATCGATGGCACGGAACTGGTCTTTGGCGTCAAAGCAGGCAACAACAACAAGCTCTATGGGTCGATCACGACACAGATGTTGGCTGAAGCCCTGCTCAAGAAGACGGGGGTAGACATCAACCGCCGCCGTATCAGTGATCGCTCCTTGCGTGAACTGGGGCGCTACCGCGTGCCAGTGCGTATGGGTACTGATCAGTCACCGACGATTGATGTGGTCATCCTGCGTGAAGAAGAAGTCGCTTCGTATCTGGCCGGGCAGATGAAGGGTCCCGAACTGACCGAAGTCGTTGAAGCCGAGCCACCAACGATGGATGCACCTGTCGCCGAGACTGAACCCGCCGAAACTCCTGCGGAGTGAGGTTGACGGTTAACGTTTGATGTTCGATGCCGACACACTTGGATCAGAACTGCGCGCTGCCCGTGAAAGCCGCGACCTGACGCTTGAGCAGGCTGAAAAGCAAACGCGCATCCGTGCCCATTACCTGGAGGCGCTCGAACAGGGTAACTTTAGTGCCTTGCCATCGGCGGTGCAGGGGCGCGGCTTTTTGCGGAACTATGCGCGCTTCCTGGGGTTGGATGCGGAATTGTTGGTGGCGCGCTTTGATGCGGCGATACGCGGCGGTGGCTCACGGCGCGGCAGACGACAGCCGCCGGTTTTTGCCGACGATCCGACACTCGACTCCACTGCGCGTCGTACCATCACCCGCGAAGCAACAGGCCCCGTAAAAACCGTCACCGGGCAAATGAAGGCTGTCAATGTAACTGCGCCCTCGCAACGGATGCCAGCCGTTGCACCTACCTCAGCCGAGACGCGCCGCCGCCGCAACCGCAATATGACGTTGGGCACGTTGATCATTGTCACGATTTCGGTGATGGCGCTGGTCATCCTGATCTTCTACAGCGCCCAACCCAACGGTGGCAGCCTGCTCAGCCCGATTCTGACAACTGCGCCAACGCTTGCCCCAACGACTGAGACTATCCAGGATCAAATCACGTTAACGCCGATCCCCAGCCGCCCGACGGCCTTACCCAATCCAAATGGTTCTGCGACACCTGCGGTTATTCAGGCAGGAGCAGGTGGCCTATCGATCCAAATTACCGTCGTATCGCGCGCGCTGATTAGTGTGACGACGGATGGTCAGGTGCAATATAACGGTTCAGCAGGGCCTGGTGAAGTGCTGACTTACACCGCCAAAAATACTATCCAGCTTCACACTGGTAACGCGGGTGGCATTGAAGTGGTTGTGAATGGCATCCCGCAAGAACCGCTCGGTCAGTATCACGAGATCGTGGATAAGACCTATTCGCTCAACGATCCTGGTCTGAATGCACCGGTTAATCGCAGCCCGCAAGCGACGGCCACGACAGCGGTCAGCATCGGCCCCCCACCTACCAATACTGTGTTTGCTGCCGCGCTTGCCATTCCGACTAAAACAAATTTGCCTACTGCGTCGCCATTGGCGGCGCTTCCATCTCAAGCCCCCGCTACGACGCTCTCAACGCTTTTGCCACCCACTAAAACAGCCATCCGTCCATCTCTTGTGGTCACGACGATTCAACCCACGATTCCGCTGCCTGCAACTTCCACGCGCACACCCAGCGCAACGGTCAGTCCATTGCCCACGCGCACCGCCTCACTAACCCCGACGGCAACGATCACGCTTACGGCCAGTCGCACGCCGATCTTTTTGCCGCACGATACAATCACGCCGGACAGTCGCGCCAATTAATAGTCGATGCATCCGAACACGTTTCCGAATTGGCTGATCGCTCCATGCTATAATCTGCAATGTCCTTTGTGTGGTTCACAACGTGTGAGGCGAAACTGAATTGTTCAAAGCGGTGATGCAGCGTATCCGCGCGCCCGAAGCCCCTCCCAAATGGGCATTGAGCAGCGCACTCTTTTTCGTAGTAGCCTATGTGGTGGTCTGGATCGCGGCGCAAGCACTGGCCGTTACACTGACGGGCGGCAACCTGACACAACCCGGTTCGACAGCATTGGCATTGGGTGTGTTAATCGCCAGCGGATTGAGCGCGATTGCCGTTGTACAGTGGGTACGCCGCCTCGTCGGGGACGATTGGCCGCACGCGCTGCACCTCGAAACGTCACATTCACTGCCCTTGTTCATTTGCCTGCTGATCGGTTTAGGCAGTGCCTGGGCAATCGACCTGATCGGTGTCCTGTTGAAACTTAATGGCGGTCAAATTGTGCCGCCTGCACTGGGTATCCTGGTTGAGCGAGACGCTCCGGCAGTAGGTTGGATTATCGCGGCGGTGGTTGCCATCATCGTGCAGCCGATTGGCGAAGAATTGATCTTTCGCGGCCTCTTGTATCCGGCTTTGACGGCACGCACTCGTAACACGCTTTCGATCCTGTTGACCAGCGTAATCTACATGATTGTCACGTTGTTTTTGGCCGCGCCGCTGCCCTGGTACGCGCTGATTCAACCTTTCCTGATGAGTTTGTTGATAACAGGTTTACGCGCTCATACCCAATCGACACAGATGGCAATTGTGGGGCGAGCCATGTTCGGCCTTTTCTTTGTCCTGTCGGCGCTCATCAGCGCCCGTTTCTAGGAGACCTAATGGGCATTACCCTACCACAAGCTGAACTTCAGGCATTCTGTAAACGGAATCCAATCCAAAAAATGGCGTTTTTTGGTTCAGTTTTGCGTAACGACTTTCGCGCGGAAAGTGACGTTGACATACTTATTGAGTTAGAACCCGGTGTACCTGTTGGCTTTTTTAAGTTCGTTGAAATGCAAGATGAGTTAAGTCAGATTATAGGACGCACCGTTGATTTGAACACACCTCACTCCTTGAGTCGGCATTTTCGGCAAAAAGTACTCCAATCGGCTCAAATCATCTATGAACGAATTTGATGAGTCTCGGCTGCGTGATATGCTGGATGCGGCGTTAACAGCGCGGCAGTTCATCGAAGGCAAAACACGCGATATGCTTGAAACAGATCGCATGTTTAACTTTGCCTTGATTCGAGCGGTTGAAGTCATTGGTGAAGCCGCAAATCGTATTACTGCCGAAACCCGCCGACAACTTCCTAACTTACCCTGGCAGGCGATTATTGGAATGCGAAATCGTATCGCACATCAGTACCTTGAAGTAGATAACAATATCGTTTGGGATACTGTTGTGAATGATCTGCCACTTGTGATCGCGGAATTGAAGCGTTTTATCTCACCAGAGGATCAATTGGAATGACCTACGAAAATATCCTTGTCGAGCGGCTTGAAGATGGCGTTGGCGTGGTACGGCTCAACCGCCCGAAAGCACTCAACGCACTGAACGGCCCACTCATGATCGAACTACTGGCCGCCTTAGAGGAACTTGACCATGACACCACGATCAACTGCCTGATCGTGACCGGAAATGAAAAAGCGTTTGCAGCAGGGGCAGACATTAAGGAAATGGCCGGGGCTAGTGCCGTTGATATGCTCAACCGCGACTCGATTTCTCTCTGGGATCGGCTGCGCTCGATCCGCAAGCCGTTGATCGCGGCAGTATCGGGCTGGTGTTTGGGCGGCGGCTGCGAACTGGCAATGGCGTGCGATATGATCGTCGCTTCCGAAACAGCCAAATTCGGGCAGCCGGAGATCACGATTGGCATTATCCCAGGGGCGGGCGGTACGCAGCGGTTGACACGCGCCGTTGGCAAGGCGATTGCGATGGAAATGATCCTGAACAATCGCAACCTGAGCGCCGATGAAGCCGCCCGTTTTGGATTGGTAAACCGCGTCACTGCACCTGAAGCGTACTTTGATGAAGCGGTCAAACTGGCAACCGAAATCGCGCGCCGTGCGCCTGTCGCAGTCCGCCTGGCAAAGGAGGCAGTCAATAAAGCCTTCGAGAGTACTTTAGCCGAAGGGATCGCCTACGAACGCCGCAATTTCTACTTTCTGTTCAGCACTGACGATCAAAAAGAAGGCATGGACGCCTTCATCGCCAAGCGTGAACCGCACTGGAAAGGTCAATAAGCCAACCTGACCGTGCAATCTCTGACGATTTTCTATACTGCTGCGCTGCGGGGGCGGCTTGAGACGCTGCCACGACTGTTCACGTTTATTCGCCGTGAACGGCTGGGGGTCAATGGCGTTTCGATTCTACTTGACCTGGGTGAAAGCTGTGTGCCGGATCACTGGTTGTGCGCTGCTACCGGGGGACGTGCGCTGCTCGTCGCCATGGACTCGATGGGCTATGATGCGTTCTGCCTGAGCCAAACCGATGCGCTTTACGCCGATTCGGTGACACTTGGCAAATTGCGCGATACCATACTGACGCCCATCATTACCGCTGAACAACCACTAACCCTGACCCGACATTACGCTGATGAACCTCGCATTTCATTGACGATTACCTGTGCATCTGATAGCCAGGTTGTGTGGGTAAACATCGGTTCGGAGTCGGTTGAATTAGCTGAGCGATGGGCTGAACCGCTGATTGGGCGCATTAACGTAACTGTTGGGGACGATAATCGGTTGATTACACATTCGATGCGCTATGCTTTACCAGAAGCTGTAATGCCCGATCCAACGATCAGCAGTGTGATTGAGTTTGTCGAGAGTGAAGCGCACTACGCCATCAGGAAACGTCAGGTATGAATCAAGCCGAACTTGTCGCCCGCCTGGACAATTATTTTCGTGTGCAGGCGTTTGATGAGCGCGAAGACCTAAAGTTGTTTGCGCCCACTTATCTTTCGATGTTTGAGCGATATGCCGCGCCGGGTTTCGTACAGGGCACGCTTAACGGTTTGATGCTCAGCAATGCCCGTGAAGTTGACCGAATATATACCGTTGTCTTTCCGTCGCAACCCGTGCTGGATACGATTATCGCCCGTGAAGTTGAGCGGGGCGCACCGGGCGCGCTCATTTTTTGCCACCACATCGGCGATTATCAGGAGACAGGCAGCGGGTTCAGTCCGATTGCCGAACCCTTGCTGGCCGAACTGCGCGAACACCAGATCAGCTACTATCTATGTCATGCGCCGCTGGATTGCCATCCTGATACCAGTACCTCAACCGCCTTAGCAACCGCACTCAAAGTCCGTGACCCGGAACGTTTCGCGCCCTATTGCGGTGGGTTAGCAGGTGTTCACGGCAAACTTGGCCCCATTGGCTTTCACGAGATCGCCAAACGCGCTGCTGAAGTGACAGGTCTGGCAACGCTCCGTTACAGTGCTATCCGAAACAATGGCCGCCCTGTTCAACATGTTGGAATTGTGGCAGGTGCAGGTGGCAATCCAACTTACCTTCGAGAAGCGTTGGAACTGGGCATTGACACCTTTATTACAGGCGAATGGTGGTTGTTTGGCGTGGGAGAAACGCGCGCAACTCGTCGAAATGAAATGCACGACTTTTTGATCAACGCTGATATAAACCTGATCGGCACATCGCATTATGCCAGTGAAGCAGTGGTTATGCGCGATGGGGTAGGTGATTGGTTCAAAACGAACGCCCCTGGCGTTGAAACCCGCTTTATTGCACAGGATGATCCCTGGCGTTAAGCTTTCATCAAAATTCACAAAAAATTCATAATTGCGTCCGCATAGACTGGTAGAATGAATTTGGCTCTCGTTACTAACCAGAATCAAACCCGTTGGGATGGTAGATATGGCAATTAACTGCCCAAAATGTGGATACGACAATCCTCGCGGCTCATTGATTTGTTCGCAATGCTATTCCCTTTTAGCCGATACAGTGCCCGTCCCGCATACAGTTTCGTTGGGCAACACCAACATTGAGCGCATGGGGAAACCTTTTCGCTATACAAACGGACGCACTAAGCACGTTGGCAAGCTGGGTACGCATAGTGTCGCGTTGTATATTGGCAGCTATGACGAGCCGATGATCACGCTGATCACCTCACAAACCGTCTTTGGCCGAGTCGTCCCCGGTGAAACACAGCCGCGCCTCGATCTGACTCCGTATGGCGCGCTGGACAAGGGGGTTTCGCGTCAGCATGGGATCATGAAACGCAGCGATAAAGGTCTGACCTTTGAGGATATGGGCAGCAGCAACGGAAGCTGGCTCAATGACGAACTGCTCAAGCCGTACACCCCGTCTGTGATTAGCTCCGGGGATCGGCTGCGTTTGAGCCAGCTTGAGATCGAACTGTACCTGCCTGAGTTGGAAGGCTGATCGCAGATTTCCGCTTAAACTCGCCTGAATCTGTGATAAACCCCTTCCCCATTTTTCCAATTTTATGATATGGTAATCGGCATGGAGGATTTGCCCTATGCGCCGATTACTTATTGTTCTCGCCCTTATCAGCGTGATCGCCTTACTAGGCGGCACACACCTTTCGCCCGCAAAAGCACTACAGGGTGAAACTACTTATGTTGTTCAGCCCGGCGATACGCTATTTCGTATCGGTTTGCGTTACGGGCTGACCACCTTTCAGCTTGCCAGTTACAACGGTATCGCCAATCCAAACCTGATCTTTGTCGGTGAAGTGATCCGTATCCCGACAGGTGGCGTTGTCAATCCACCGCTGCCAACCGTTGCGCCACCACCTGGCGCGACGCTGCCGCCGCCCACCACTGGATCGACCTATGTGGTGCAGTCCGGCGACAGTCTGTATCGGATCGCACAACGATTCGGAGTGTCAATCGCCGCGATCATTCAGGCCAATGGGATCGTGAACCCCAATCTGATTTTTGTGGGTCAGGTACTGCGTATCCCTGGCGGCACAGGTCCTATCGTGGTTGGACCAACCATCGTGCCACCACCCGGCGCAACGCTTCCACCCGCCCCCCCACCTGGCAGCGGTGCTTTTGAATCAGGTGGTCAGATTTTGAACCTGGACGGCAACACTCAGAATGCACTGCGTACCGCCAAGATGAGTTGGGTCAAGCGTCAGGCGCGTGTTGGTGATAACCTGACCGGTGCTATCCAGGATGCTCACAACGCTGGTTTCAAAATTCTGCTCTCGATAGTCGGTGACAAAGGTTCAGTCTTGAATCCGGGCTATTTCGATCAATACGCAACCTATGTGGCACAAGTGGCCGGACAGGGTGCTGATGCGATTGAGGTCTGGAACGAAATGAACCTTGACCGCGAATGGCCGACGGGTCAGATCAATGCGGCCACCTATACCCAGATGCTTGCCAAAGCCTACGCCGCGATTAAGGGTACAAACCCCAAAACGGTTGTGATCAGCGGCGCTCCCGCCCCAACGGGTGCAGAGGGTGCGTTCCCCGGCGCAGTCGTCAATGATGATCGCTACTATGCGGGCATGGCGGCGGCGGGTGCAGCACGTTACGCGGACTGCATCGGCGTTCACTACAATGAGGGCATCGTAAGCCCGACTCAAACGAGCGGCGATCCGCGCGGCAACTACCCCACACGCTACTATGCCACCATGCTCAACCGGGCACTGGCTTCGTTCCCCGGTAAACAGGCGTGCTTCACAGAAATAGGCTTCCTCTCACCAGAAGGCTACGGCGCACTGCCCGGCAACTTCTCGTGGGCGGCCAATACGACAGTTGCACAACAGGCACAGTGGCTTGGTCAGGCTGTCAGTGCGGCGCGTGCCGGTGGCCGTGTGCGGTTGTTCATCGTGTTCAATATCGACTTCAAATATTATGGTCAGGATGACCCACAGGCAGGTTACGCGATCATCCGTCAGGGCGGCACTTGCCCGGCCTGCGGAGCGATTGGCGGCTAATAACATTTTGTAGCTGTTGGCCGGGGACTTCGCGTCTCCGGCTAGTTCTCATCCAAAAATAATGAATGTTAAAATATGATCATCTATTTGTGTTGAATCTTTTGTATTTGACTGGGCTGTAGTAAGGCGTAGCACTGTCCAGCGACCCACACTTGAAGCTGGCTATCAACTTCGTTATTCACGTAAAACGCGCGCTCAGTCATGTAAACGGACGTGGCCGGGAGCATCAAAAAATCGCGCTCGCAGCGTTCAACCTGTAAGGACTCAATCGAGAGCAGGCCATTCTGTTCGATGTAGAGTTCCTTAGGAAGCCGACGGCGGGGAGCGCCGGGAGGTGTATAGATTGCCAGATTGCCAGCCGGGGCAATAGATCGCCCGGCAAAGTAGAGGCCAATCGAAGCAATGATGGGTTCGCTGCTGGCGCTGCTCTGACGGATGAAAAGCGAGACCCGCAGCGTTTCGGGGCTGGCCTTCGGTGTGATAGAAAAGCCCTTGGAATCCTGCTCGATTGCAAAAGCGGTAGCTGGGTAACTGCGCCGAATGAGGGCGGCAGCTTCGTCATAAGTGCTAACACCCGGCACGATCCCGATCCAGCACGGCAGCTCGCAGTCGGTCAAGTGAAGCAGCAGCACACGGCGCGGCGGCGGTTGGGCATGACCGACGAGACGTGCCCCATTCACGGCCAGCAGTAGTACCCCCAACACAAGCAGCACACGGGACATCACAAAACGCATTCAGTGCCTTTGGACGCAAGAGGCTGTTCCCCTCTCCGCGGAGAGAGGAACAGCGCCGGAATTTTGCTAAAAATCGGTTAGCTGCACTGCCCAAACTTGATGTCATTCGAGCTGCGCGGCAAAAGCATCGCATCAATGAGATCCGAAAAACCAAGTTCAGTCGCATCGACGATCCCGGTGATGCAGATCGTCTGACCGAGCGCCAGTACGTCGGCGTCGATCTTGGTGGCTTCGATCAGGTTCACCTTGATCAGGCCAGTGCTGATATCGGTGCTGTCGGTGATGACGAAAAAGTCATTCCACATCGAGTTGCCAGCGACAATCTTAGCCTCCAACTGCACGAGTTGCCCGGCATACTTGTGCGCGTCGGCGCTCTTGATCGTGGTGGCGGTGAGCGCCTTGGGGGCGTCAGTGTTGACCTTTTTCACGTCATCGACGCTGGCCGCGACAATCTGGCCGCGACCACTGCTGATCTTCAGCTTACCGCTTACTTCGACGGTATCGCCTTCGACCAACGTGGGCAGGCCGCCCTTCGGGAACACGACGCTGATACCGCTCGTCGTGTCCTGAATGTAGATGCTGGCCGCCTTCGTGTCGAAGACTTTGGTGCCCGCTGTGACGGTGCCGCGCACCTTGACCGAGGTATCCACTTTTGCGCCACGCACCTGGGTGATGGTCATCGTCTCTTGAGCGCGGGCGGGGCTATAGACCGTGCCGACTAGCACCACCAACAGAACCGCCAGGACGAAACGTGAAACGCCGAAAGGCTTCCGGTTAATTCTTAGCATTATCGTCATCCTTTTCTAGATCGGACGTACCCTCAGTAACGCCGGGTACTACTTTGTCTTCATCGTTTTCGTCCGGCTTAGTGATCGTTTGACGCTTTTCCCATTCGAAGGTGGGATAAGGCGCTGCGCCCATCGTCGAACGCCAAATGATTCGATTCAGGTCGGCCTGGTTTGCTTCCAGATCGGGTTTGCTGAAATCCATCTTCAGCGAAACCAGCGCATCCGTCTTCGATTGACCGCTCAACGAGTCGGCGGCCTGATTCATCTGATCCAGCGGTATTTCGTTGGGAACAACGGTGTAGGGCGTCAGGTCAGGGGTGCTGGTGAAGGCATCGGTCATAAGCGTGGCCGTCAGATCGAACTGGTTGATCGGCGGCAGACCCAGAATTTGCTCCATGGTGCGAACCATGCTTGGCTGGGTGTACATGACGCTGTTGACGCCCTTCTTGCTGTAGGCGCTGATCGCGTAGGCGATGGTGCGGTGCCCGTCGACGTGATCGGTGCCGTCTTG
>JBBSEU010000054.1:0-23217 GCA_038239365.1 Aggregatilineales bacterium | reverse complement strand
CAACAGGACTTTCGCTTCGCTGAGTAGCAAAGGCTCACAACGGGTCAATTTTCGATAATTTGAGCCACCGTGAACTCTATTTACCCAATCGAGCGAAAGTCCTGATCAAAAATGATCCGCTGCCGCAGGCGCTATCCAGCACACGCAGGTCGATAATATCCCGGCTGGTTTTGCGGGTTTCGCCGGGGATCGGCGTGCCATCGGAGCGGCCATTCTCGGTGGCATACAGGTAGCGCCCCAGGCTGTGATCAACGATGTAGCGGACGATCACCTGCGGGGTATAGTAGCTGCCCTGCTTTTTGCGCGTTTCCAGGTTATCGCCCGTATCAACTTTGCCATCGCGCAGGACAAGCGTTTTGCCGAGATACTGCTCATAGGTGTTGCCCATAATGTCCGGCGTCATGGAGCGGTAACGGGCTTCATACAGCTTGCCGAGCAGTTCAACCAGCACTTCCTGGCTGAATGACGCCTTATCCACTTCACCGCGCGCGAACAAGGCCGAATTGTGAATTTCATCGAACTTCACAAAAAAATCACGAAGCGTATTGTCCAGAATGCTGTACGGGTTGTGTCTGGCAGCCTGGAATAAGCTACGCAGCCTATCCGAGTCGATCACCAGGCGGTCTTCGGCATAGCGCACGATGACCAACCGATCCAGGTAACGCTGCACGACAGCGCGCAGTTTGGGCAGGTCGATCTCACCGCTGGCCTTGAATGCCCAGGGGTTTTGTTCACGCCGATCCACGATGTTTTGCGCCAGCCGTTTGCGCCAATGGTTGATGAAGGCCAGATATTTGGTATCGACGGCGGCGGTCAGGCGTTCGCGGTTCAGAACTTCCAGACTGCCGCGCGTCAGGTTTTCATAGGTCAGGCTGACCAGCAGATCGAGTCCATCCTGATAAGCGCCGGGACGCTCAAAGGAAAAAACCATCCAGTCGTATTGAGCGTTGAACAGGCGCAGCCGCTCGAAGCTGGTCAGGATCGCCCATTTGGTGCCGCGTTTGAAGGCATAGTTGATCGTCTGGCGTTCGTCGTCGGTGCGGTCATTGATGAAGCCGGGCATCGCCAGTTGATCGGGTTTGACGACGCCCGAAGCGGTATGCTGAGAGGCGTCGAGTTCGCGGATCAGGCCGAAGCGTTTGGCCTCGACGATCAGCTTTTCGCCGGAAGGCAGCGTCAGGGTAATGTCTTCGCGGCCACCCGGCGCGTAGAGTTCGTAGCTGACGCGCGCCGGGTCATTCATCGGCCAGCCCAGAACATCGCGCAGCAGCGGCACGATGAAGTGCTGCTTCACGTCCTCCTCTGAGCGTTTGAGGCGCTCGGCAGCACTGAGCGCATTGTACGTGTCGCTCAGCTTTTTGAGTTCGTCGCGGGCGCGTTTTTCGTCAAAGGCCATAGGGTTATTTCGAGTCGAATGGATGTTCCCCTATCATACCTTGAAAGGCGCGATACTTGCTACAGACTCAGCCTTTGCCAGCACCGTGAACAGATAACGCGGATCGGCGTGAACGGGCGACAGACTGACCTGATCCGTACCGTAGCGTGCCGTCAAGACCGCTTGCAGATCACTTTTGACGGCCTCGAACGTTTCCGGCGTGTTTGGGTAACGGAGTCGATCCAACAGCCGAATTTCGATCTCGTCCGCGCGGAACTTCAAGGCGGGCTGAAAAGATGGTTCGGCTTCGAGCAATTGAGCAGCGGCTAACAGTGAGCGCAGCGCCGTTTGCAAGCTGCTTTGCAGATCGGGGTCGTGCTGATGTTTGCGCGTGATGACCAGCCCAAGCCGCCCGTCGCGCTGCTCAATCGTGTAATCGGCTTCATGTCCGATCAGCACGACACTTGGCCCCTGATGCACATGGCGATAGTCGGCCACATCGATCAGCAGCCCTTCCAGCGCCTTGACCTGTATCCAACGCTGGAATAACCCGGAGAATGCGCCAACGTCAATCGTTTCGGGGTTTTCCAGGAAAAACTTGATCTGTGTTCGGAATGGTATCATGGTTTCCCCTTATGAGCCGATGATCGAGCCGTTGACACGCGCTTCGCAGGTGTAGCAGGCTTCGATGAACAACTGCGCTTCTTCAAGCAGCCGACGTGCCGAGTCGGCATCGGGTGTGGTGATGGGCGTCTCGTGCCGATCAAACAGGAATTGCGCGAACTTGCCGCCTGCGAACGGATCGAAGAACAATTTGGTATCGTAGAAGCGCGCCCGGAATTCTTCAATAATCCGATTTGGGTCATCGGGCAGATCGAGATAGCGCGTCCGTACCAGTGCGCGCGCCGCCGAAAGCATGGCGCGATATGCGCCGTCATCGGCTTTGGCGAACTTGCCTTCATCCAATGCCAGCAGGCCGTCGAAGTGGCGCGACTCGGCCTTTGCGATCTCCATCGAGAACAGCGAAACGACTTCGCCCGCGCATTCCCCGACGCCAATATCGCCCAACGAGTATTCGCGCGTATCGCCCCAATCGGTGTAGTACGACGGATCGACATCGTGATCGGGCACCTGGGTATAGGGTTCGAGCATCGTGCGAACTTCTTTTTTGCCGAGTCGCGTCACCCATGCCTGAAAGTTTTCGCCCTCAAGCCGTTCTTTGGCGTAGCGATTGGTGATCGCTTCCAGCACATCGGGCACGCGCTTGGACGGCACCGCGCCGATTGCCAGACCGTAGCTGCCGCCGTTATCTTTCCACTTGCCGCCCAAAACGAGTTGGAAGTGCGGCACAAGGTAGTTTCCGGCGCGGCGACTGTTCCCGAAAAAGCCAATGTCCGCGACGTGGTGCTGACCGCACGAGTTGAAGCAGCCGCTGATCTTGATCTTCAATTCCTTGACAGCGGGCGACATGGTTGGGATTTTGGCGGTAAGCTGATCGCGCAGTTCGCCTGCCAAGCCGCGTGATGAGGCGATGCCCAGCTTGCAGGTGTCCGTGCCGGGGCAGCTTGTAATATCGACAATCGTGTTGATGCCCGGATCGGCCATGCCATTCGCTTTCAGTTCAGAATAAATCTGTGGCAGATCGGCTTCGGAGACCCAGCGCAGCAGCATGTTCTGTTCAACGGTTGTACGGACGCTGTCCCCGGCATATTTGCGGGCAATATCCGCTAACTGGAACATTTGCGGCGCGGTCAGATCGCCCAATGGCAAATTGACGTAAACCGCTGAATAACCCGGCTGCCGCTGGTGATAGACGTTCGTCTCGTACCACGCTTCAAAGCCGGCTGGCCGCGCCTGACCGTTGAGGGAAACGGGTAGTTTGGCGGGCGTCTCTTTGTACTCGGAAACATCGTTCAGGTAATCTGTCCAGCGCGGGTCAGGCGTGAGCGTTTCCCGTTCTTCGTAGACCAGACGGCGGAATTCATCGATTCCCAATTGATCGACCAGGAACTTGATGCGGGCGCGATTACGATTTTTCTTCTCGCCCAGACGGGCAAAGACGCGCGCAATCGACTGTGCCAGTGGCAAAATTTCGTCTTCGGTCACGAACTCGTTGAGCAGCTTGGCCTGATGCGGGATCGTGCCCAGGCCGCCGCCGACGTAGACCGCGAAGCCGCGCGTCAGCACGCCGTCGATCTCTTTGGTGCGTGCCAGCAAGCCAAAGTCATGAATATTGACCAGACCGCAGGCGTGCTGATGGCAGCCTGAAAACGCCGTCTTGAACTTGCGCCCGAAGTCCTGGGTATCGCCGTGACCGAGCAGGAAATAGGCCATCGCGTCGGCATAAGGCGTCACATCGAACTGTTCATCATGGCAAATGCCTGCTAACGGGCAGGCCGTCACGTTGCGGACGGTGTTTCCGCACGCTTCCTGTGTCGTGATCCCGACAGCGGCTAAACGTCGCATCAGGTCGGGCGTGTCCTCAATGTGGACGAAGTGCAGTTGAAAGTCCTGTCGCGTCGTGACGTGCAGAATGCCGTCCGAATATTCATCGGCGACTTCGGCCAATACTTCCATCTGGCGGGGCGACACACCACCATACGGAATCTTGATGCGGAGCATTCCGGGCGCGTCCCAATAGGTGTTGGGGCCTTTGGTCAGATCGCCCGATGGGTAGTTGAGCGTTTGGGTCTGGTGGCCGTCGAAGCGTTGGCCGTTGTCGTAGCGTTGACCGTAAATGCCCCAGCGCAGGCGTGTTTCGGCGAAAACTTTTTCATCGACTTTATTCTGGCGGCGGAGTTCGATCTGACCAGCGAAGGTTTCCACCTCAAGCCCGCGTTCGTCGGGGATTTGATCCCCAAGCGCCTCTTTCCAGTTCTGATAGACCATGTTCGATACATCCTCTCACAAAAAATGAGCAGTTCGACTCACAAAAAAAGGCCGATCCGGTGGATTGGCCTTTCTGTGATGGGTAAATCGCGTGTTACCGCTGCCAATGTCGCCTGGACGCACTCGTGCCGCATAATTTGCTGCGACAACACATCGCGCAAACCGTCCCACCACACGTCCCGGCATACAGTTCACAGGTCATAATACCGGGAAAAGCTACCACATCCTGCCGGATCATGTCAACAAAATGGCCTAGCAACCCGCACAATACGTTCGATAAATTTAAGCCAGATTTAAGGTGAGTTAGGCGCGTCTTAATCCGCTGCCAAGCCTTTTCGCTTACACTGATTTGCAGATCGACTTGGAGAACAGCTTATTATGCAACCAAACGAGCGTCAAACTCGAAAATACAACTTTCCGTTCATTGTGCGGAAGTATCTGGTCTCGGCATTTGTGATCTTCACCTTCGCGGCTTACGCGCTGCACGAACACTCTGACAGTTCAGAAGCCGTTGCTGCGATGATCACGCCGACGCAGATTGTAAGTATTGCAACCGAAGTGAGCCGCGCGACGGATATTCCGCTGCCATCCGCAACGCCGCTGATCGTTGTGCCGCCAACCCTGCTGGCACTTGTCCCAACGGCGACGCCACAGGTGGCCGCGCTGCCGCAAGCAACCGCCACTAAAATCCCGGCAACCACTGTACCTGCTACCGCCACAAAAGTTCCGGCCACTGCGACAGTAGTTCAGGCCGCACAATCCAGCGGGCAGTATAAAGACGGTACATACACGGGTTCATCGGCCAATGCCTATTTTGGTCAGGTGCAGGTGAAAGCCGTCGTTCAAAATGGTCAATTGACCGATGTGCAGTTCGTGAACTACCCACAGGATCGGCGCACCTCACTGCGGATCAATACCGCTGCGATCCCAAAGCTCAAGCAGGAAGCGATCACCGCACAGAGCGCGAAAGTGAACATCATTTCCGGCGCGACTCTGACCAGCGAAGCGTTCGTACAATCGCTGCAAACGGCCTTGAATCAGGCGAAGGCGTAACCATGTTGCAAACCAAACTCTTGATGGGAATGCCGATCAGTGTTGAAGTGGTTGATTCGGTGGCAAGTCCGGCAGCCACCGCCGCCGCGATTGAGGATGTGTTCGCCTACTTTCAGTATGTGGATAGCACCTTCAGCACCTATAAGCCGGAGAGTGAAATCATGCACATCAATCGCGGTCAATTGGTGCTACAAGATGCCAGCGATGATATGCAGCTCGTTTTCGCTTTGGCCGATCAAACCAAAAACGAGACGGACGGCTATTTCGATATTGCCCGCGATGGTGGCTACGATCCGTCCGGGTTGGTGAAGGGGTGGGCGATCTTCAATGCCGCCGAACGCTTGCGGGAGCGCGGCTTTCAGAACTTCTATGTCGATGCGGGCGGCGATATTCAACCGTCGGGCGTCAATGCCGAAGGGCTGCCCTGGCGTGTTGGGATACGCAACCCGTTCAACATGGCTGAGATCGTGAAGGTGATCGGCGTGACCGATCAGGGTGTCGCCACGTCGGGGACGTACATTCGCGGTCAGCACATCTACAACCCCAAAACAGATGGCACGCTCGTCACGGACGTGGTGAGCCTGACCGTGATCGGCCCCAATATCTACGAGGCGGATCGGTTTGCGACGGCGGCGTTTGCGATGGGTGAAGACGGCATCTACTTCATTGAAGGTCTGGCTGGTTTCGAGGGTTACATGATTGATCAGCACGGTCAGGCCACCTTGACCAGCGGTTTCGAGGACTATGTTTGTCTGGATGGGTACAACGATGCTTAAACTGATTGATAACGTACTGAACCGGATCACGATGTATCGGTTGATCCTGTACTATCTGGTCTTTCTGCTGGGCGTCGCCGTACTGATGTGTTTCGCCGGGATTTTGCCCTACGATCCGTTCACACTGCTGTTCAGTACCGGGTTTTTGGTGGCGGCCTGCGGGATCACTAACCGCATCTTCGCCCGAACGTTCCGTGTCCCGGCGAATGTCGAATCGGGCTACATTTCGGCGTTGATCCTGGCCTTGATCCTGACGCCTGCCGGACTCTCCCACGATTTGATCTTTTTGGGATGGGCAGCGGTTTGGGCGATGGCGTCCAAGTACATCGTAGCGATCAATCGCAAGCACCTGTTCAATCCGGTGGCGTTCGCGGTGGCATTCACCGCGTTAACAATTGATCAATCGGCTAGCTGGTGGGCGGGCACTGCGCCGCTGCTGCCCTTCGTCCTGATCGGCGGCTTGCTGGTCGTCCGCAAGATACAACGCTTCGATCTGGTGTTCAGCTTCCTGATCGGCGCGGTGTTGACGATCACTGCATTTGGTTTGTTCAATGGCGATAACCTGATCATGGCGCTGCAAAAGACGCTGCTCGATTCGCCACTGCTGTTTTTCGCGTTCGTGTTCATCACCGAACCGCTCACCACACCGCCTACCCGTCGCCTGCAAATCGTCTATGGGCTGTTGGTTGGCTTCTTATTCGCGCCACAGGTGCATATTGGTTCACTGTACCTGACGCCTGAACTGGCGATCCTGATCGGCAACGTCTTCTCGTATCTGGTCAGCCCCAAAACGAAATTGCTGCTGCGCTTGAAACAGAAGATTCAGATCGCGCCGGATACCTACGACTTCATCTTTGCAGTACCACGCCGACTGGCTTTTGCGCCGGGGCAATACATGGAGTGGACGCTCGGCCATGCCGATCCCGATACGCGCGGCAATCGTCGCTACTTCACGATGGCCTCATCACCAACGGAAGACGCACTGAGGGTGGGCATCAAGTTCCCCAAAGATCACAGCTCGTACAAGCGGTCAATGCTGGCGATGGATGAAAACAGTGAGATCGTGGCCGCACAAATTGCAGGCGATTTCACGTTGCCTGCCGATCCCAACCTGAAGTGCGTATTCATCGCGGGCGGTATCGGGATCACGCCCTTTCGGAGCATGATCAAATACTTGCTCGATACCCATCAGAAGCGATCTATCACGCTCATCTTCGCCAATCCGACGGTACATGATGTGGTCTACAAAGATGTTTGGGACGACGCGCGTCGTCAGCTACGGGCGAAGATCGTCTACACGCTGACCGATATGAACCGCGTTCCGACAGGTTGGACGGGTGAAGTCGGGCACATCGACGCGCGCATGATCCAGGATGCCGTGCCAGATTATCGGGACTGCGTGTTTTATATCTCCGGCCCGAACCGGATGGTCAATGCCGTCAAAGATGTGCTGGCAAGTATGAACGTCAGCCAAAGCCGCATCAAGTCGGACTTCTTTCCGGGCTTCGCATAAGATACGACGGCCTGACCACTTGAAGGGCCGCAGGCAGGACGTTAATCGTTAGCGTCCTGACCTGCGAGTCGTTCAAGGGGATCAGTTCGCCATCCAGATGAACCGACAGCGGACTTTTCGATTGCAGATGGATTGTGCAGGCACGGCTCAATTCCATCGCCTGAGTATGGTAATGACGGCGCAAGCGTGCTGTGAGCAGCAAAAAAGCCAGCCGGGGCAGCGACACTTCCTTGATGAGCGATATATCAAACAAGCCATCGTCAATTTTCGCTTCGGGCGTCAGGCGCACACCGCCGCCAACACTCGGACAATTGCTGATCGCAATCGCCAGCATACGCCGGAAGTGCGCGGGTTGATTGTCCAGCCGGAGCGTTACACCCTGTGAACGGCGATAGGTCAGCAATGTATTGAACACGGCAGGCAGCGCGCCCAAAATCCGGCCAAAGCGCCGTGATGCGTACTGATACTGCATATTCGCCCAACTGCTCAAGCCAATGCTGATACTCAGGCAGCAATACCCCTCGAACGCATCCATCTGCACATGACCGACATCCAACGGTTGCGTGAGGCCATCACGCGAAGCCGGGTTATCAGCATCAATCAGCGCCATATAGAAATCGTTCAGCGTGCCCCAGGGCAGCACACCAAAGATCGGACGTTTGCGCGAGTCGGGCGCGGCTTGCAAAATGCCATTGATCACCTGACTGATCGTGCCATCGCCGCCCGCCGCAAAGATATAGTGATAGCCCTGCTTTGTGCCATTCCGGGCAAGTTCCAGCGCATGGCCTGCATACTCGGTCAGCACCCAATCGACGGTTTGCACATCGGGCAGTTTTCTTAAAAGCGCGGCGGAATCATCCCGATTGCGCTGCGCTGCGCCGCCGCTGTTGGCCTGAGGGTTCACGATGACCAGAATGTTTGCGCTCATGGACAGTCACATATTCTGAAAGCCCCTCGCCCTGAGGGAGAGGGGTTGGGGGTGAGGGCTTGCCAGATCATCACTACTGCACTTTGAAATTCACGGGCTGCCCGGCGACAGCATCGGACGTGGTGATGTTGACTGTCCAATCACCCGGCTTGACGCCCAGCGTTTTCGGCTCGATGTAGAAGTTCACGCAGGTTTTGGCCGATGCGAAATCTGCTGTCCAGGTGAAATCCTTCTTGATATCACCACCTGACCAATTTGAAGTGAAAACGACGCCCTTTTTCAGATTGCGAACGGTAGCGATCACCCAGATTTTCGCATCGCTCACCGAGAAGCTGACCGACTCGCCCACCGCGCAGCCGCTGGCTGCATCGACGCCTTTGGCCGTAACCACTTTTTCGATCAAGACGCTGCCCGGCGTCCCGGCGGGTACAGTTGCGCTGATGGTCTGGCCTGAGCCTTGATTTTGAGTGCCGGGTGTTGCCCCTGTGGAAGGCTGCCCGCCCGATTGAGGGATGGGTGTGGCCGCATTCTGACGCGCGATCAGGTCATTGTTCTGGGCGCGGGTGGTTGCCAGATCGCTTTGGGCACGTTCGAGGCGCAGTACCGAAGTGCCCATCGCTGTGATCGTCGCCTCGGCTGTTTTCAAGCGATTGCTGAGTGCCGAGATGGTTCCGTTCGTATTACTTTGCATGACGCGCATTGCATCCGAATCGCCATTCCCACAAGCTGCCAATCCGGCTGATAATAGCACACCAGCAGCGATCATCGTCGCCGCACGTTTTCTGAGCATGAGTTACCTTGCTGTTTTCAACATTTGACGCGGCCTGATGAGTCCGCGCGTCAAAAGGAGATTATCATGCCCGAAAATGGAGGCTTATGCAATTCGCGTGGGGGACTATTCAGCAGACTCTAAGATCGGCGTGAGCAGCCCAAGCAGTTTATCCAGTTCGGCGGAGCGGCGCGGTCTGGGATCGTACAGCACCACACGCCCGATGCGTCCGTCGATGTTTGCCGTCCAGATCGCCGTTCCGGGGTCTTCCTTGCAATAGTTGATCAGCAGACGCGCGGGCAGATCGAAAAAGCCGGACTCAACTATCGCCGCTTTGATTGCCTGAAGCTGATCGGGCGCTAAATGCCCGGCGTCCTGCCAGTTCAGAACGCGGTCACGTTCGAGCAGTTCATCCGGGTCAGGAAGTGCGTTGTCAGGGCTGGTACGCTGGATAGTGCCATTTTGCAAGACGCGCTTACCCATCGGGCGCTCTTTGCGCTGCACAATCACGTATTGAATCAATACATCGGTATCGGTCATGAGTGATGCTCCTGATTAGTGCGTGGCGACGAATCGATCCAGCGCGAACAGACTAATCGGGTGGCGGGTGCTGCCATCCAGTGCCAGATCAGCCAGAATCTCGCCAACGACGCTGGCAAATTTGAAGCCGTGCCCGGAACAGGGCGACGCGATCACCACCTGCGGATAATTCGGATGCAGGTCGATGATGAAGTGCTGATCGGGCGTGGTGGTGTACATGCAGGTCAGTGCATTGAGCAATGGGCCGTTCAGCGCCGGGATATGATCTTTGAACGCATCCCGCATTTGCTGGACTTCGTCGGGGTGAACAGTTCGATCAATCGTTTCTGGTGTCGATATGTTGCCATTCCGAAACAACGCAATCTTGACGCCATCGGTGCTGCCCGCTTCCGCCGGGAAGCCATAAATTTGCAGATCGGCGTTAATTTCCCAGATGTAGATCGGGAAACGATCCGCCAGAAACGGCGCTGTCCCATCAAGTGGATCGAACCAGAACAGGATGTTGCGTTCAACCACGAGTGGCAGCGAAAGATCGGCCAGCAGTTGGGGTGCCCACGCGCCCGGTGCGATGATCAACTTTTCGGCTTCATAGACACCATTCGCTGTTGTCACCTGAACGCGATCCCCAGTGGGTGAGGCTGACCAACTCTGGATCGGCTCCTCGAAGTGCAGATCAGCGCCTAATGCAGCCGCACGAGTCAAATGCGCCTGAACGCTGACCTCTGGCCGCACATAGCCAGCTTTTTTCTCGTAAAGCGCAACCGTCGCGGGGTCGGGTTGAAAAGCCGGGAAACGGGTGTGGATGGCCGCCGCATCAAGCATCTCGTAAGGCAGGTTGTATTCGCGGGCGCTTCGTAACGCTCCGGCAACCGTTTGCGCGTCCGGCCTGCCCATCATCAAGCCGCCGGTGAGCATCATGATTGATTGGTTAGTTTCGCGTTCGATCTGCTCCCAGAGTTCGTAGGCGCGCAGCAGCAGCGGCACATAGGCTGGGTCTTCAAAGTACGCTTGCCGGATAATCCGTGATTTGCCATGACTGGAGCCAAGCGCATGGGCTGGCGTATGCCGTTCCAGGCCGAGAACACGCTTGCCACGCCGTGCAACCTGATACGCGGCGCAGCTTCCCATTCCGCCAAGCCCCACGATAATTACATCGTAAGTGTTAGTCATGATTCAACAAAAATCCTGTCAGCGTGAAATATGAACCGATACTATCACGTTTTAGCTATAATTGATGGCAATGAGCAACTTATGTGGAGTGTCAGTTGCCGCCTCAAAATTACCCGCCACCGACACTTTTATCAAATCTGATACAAACCCTTTGGTACGTTGAACGTGATTTTTCGCCACCCAACAGTACTTTTCAGGTGCTTCCTGACAGCCGAATCGAACTGATTTTCAGCTTTGGAAGTCCGCTCTTTTCCACAAGCAACGAGCAGCTTTCGCCATCTTTCGTGGTGGGTCTGCTGGATACAGCAGTATCACTCAAGGCTGATGGCGTTGTCAGGCTGATAGGCGTGCGCTTTTATCCCTGGGGCTTTCACGCGCTTTTTGGCGAGTTGTTCAACTTGCCGTTATCGGGTATCCAGTTAGCGGGAGAACCCCTCAACGAGCTTGGCCGGCAGCTTGAATCCCGATTGGTTCAAGGCGTTCCATCGGCAATTGATGGACTACGCGCTGATTTAACCGACCAGGCGCTTCGTGCATCACTGAAGGAAAAAGCCTTCGTGATTGCGGCACAACAGATTTTGTTCGAAAAAGGCACGCTTGATCTGGCGGAACTGGCGGATACTCTGTTCGTTTCGCCACGTACCCTTCGGCGTAAGTTTCAGGCCATTCTGGGGAAGAATCCCAAGACGCTGGCACGTATCGCACGCTTTGAGGTGGTGCGTAATTCACTCTGGGCGAATCCCAACTCGGAATTGTCTGATCTGGCGCTTGTGGCGGGTTATGCCGATCAAGCCCATATGCAGCGTGAGTTTCGCCAATTTGCCCATCAAACCCCGCGTCAGTTCTCTCAGGAGATGCGAAACACGCGGGCACGGCTTGATCCGTAAGCTGTCCGAAATCTTCAATAAACATCCAGCGTCAGCCTTTACACTGGTCTCGTCGCTAATGAGTTAGAAGGCAAAACTGATGACAACCCAGTTAGGCAATATCAACCTGTTCGTCCGAGATGTAGAACGCGCCGCACACTTTTATGTCGATGTGCTTGGCCTGATCGTCGATGAACAACGATCTGAACCACCGGGCTTCGTCCTGCTAAAAGCGGGTACGGCGACGGTTACACTGCAAGATAGTACCGCACCGGAAGCCGCTTTTGGCCGTACAGAAAACATCGAGCTTGGTTTTCTGACGGATGATGTCGGGGCGATTCGTGAGCGTTTTGTGGCACGCAATCTACCTGTAGAAGATATTCAGCAGATGGGTTGGGGCAGCGGCTTCAATGCGTCTGATCTGGATGGGCATCGACTGACGGTGTATCGGATGAATGACTGGCCGGAAGGCGACTCTGCGAAATAAACAGCAGGATCACGGAAAGGACTATTGCATGATCGGCCAAATTCGAGACGTTGGAAACGACGCGCGGAATCTGCCAGTGAATGAAGTCGATTACCGTACCGTAGCGAATCCGATCCAGCGCATTACCCATCACGCCGCCGAGCAGAATCGCCATCGCCACAATCTGTAAACGACGATCCGGCGGTGTTTGCCGAAACACGACCAGAATACCCACGATCATCGCCAGCGCCAGCAGCAGCAGCGGCGTGTTCGCGCCCGAAAAAAGGCTGAACGCCGCGCCGCTGTTGACGCTGTGCGTGATTTGAAAAAAATCGGCAACCGCCGGGATGGGCGACCACGACTCACCGAGGGCCAAGCGTTCGATGACCAGTGTTTTCGTTAATTGATCGAGTGCCAGCACCGCCAGCGCGATCCCAATCAAGGCGAACCAGTGACGCCGATTGGGGATGCCTGAACTACTCGAAATAGACATAAATCGACAATTTGGCGAGGACGATCCGATCCCCATTCTGAACAACTGTCGGCGCGTTCGGCAGCAGACGACAGTTGTTCAGCCAGGTGCCATTTGTGCTTTCCAAATCGACAATAATCAGATCGCGGCCAATGCGCCGTAACGCCGCATGTTCACGCGAAACACCCCGCTCGATGCCCTGAAATGGCGTCAGATCGAGGGTTGGCTGCGCGGCGGTGGAAACGATTCGGCTGGTGCGTCCCAGGACAACTTCACGAGTCAAGGGCATCAAAAGCGGGTCTTCCATGTCAATAAAGTACATGGCAATATCGTATTTGCCCATCTTGCCGATGTGTTTATCGCGCGTGATCAGATGCGCTGTTGGTGTGGGCATATATAGTGAGCGTGTGCGCTGCGTCATCCCGCTCACCTGCAATGGTTGGCCGCAGTGTTTGCAAACGAGCGCATCCTCATCAGTGGTGACCAATGAACAGCGATTACATCGTATCATTGAGGCGATCCTCATCATTTTTTAGCAGTGTTCAGGAATACTTAGGTCTTTCGTTAGATTTCAGATTGCCCCAAGTAAATGCAGCGTAGCAGATTCGCTGAAAAATGTAAAGATACCCAGGTACTATCTCGTCTTAAGGTTTGATAAGGTTGTGTCAAGAGTTATCAATGTTAGCGACCATTGCCATTAACACGTACTTTCTCAGTCGGTTGATCATGTTCGGCCAGTAATGACTGATAGTGATCGCGGTACAAATCGGCTTGTCCGCGCAGGAGTTTCCAGGCACGATCCAGACTATCGGTGATTGGCGGGAACTGCGCGCTCACTTCGGCAATGCGGGCGCGGAACTGCTCGAATTCCTTGTCGTGCGTGCGCCACGTATCATCGTTGGTGAGCGTGAACTGTTTCCAACGTTTCTGATCATCGGCGTTCCAACTGTTCCACTCCTGACGGAAACGTTCCTCGGAAAGGCGCTGCATCTCGGCCACTTCGTTGATGCGCCGTTCCAGGCGATCCCCCATACGCTCAAAGTCTTCGATCAGCTTTTTCATCTGGCGATAGGCTTCTGCCCACGACTCGAAGCGTTCCATGTTGCGGCGCATGTCCTCGTCATATTGGCCGACGCCGCGCATGATTTCTTCGACTTTCTGATCGCGCTGCTGCAAGAGGAGCGTTTGCTGATCGACGAACTGCTGGATTTGTTCGCGCCGATCCCGTTCCAGGCCGTGCATTTCCAGCACGCGCTTCTCATTTCGCAGCGCCATATCCTCGACCAAATCCATCTTCGGCTTGAGCGAGTCGATTTGCTTTTGCAGTTCGGGGAGTTCGGTTTGCGTCTCGGAGATGCGGCGCGCATCCTGACGGCGCTGCTCCTCAAGGAAGGCCAGACGACGTTCCGGCTCCTCAAATTTCTTGACAACATCTTCCATGCGCTGTTGCAGTGCGGCCAGCGCCCCGGCAAAGCGATCCCGCTCGACGCGCGCCGCTGGAAGTTCATCAATAGCATGTTCCAGCTTGTCGAGTCGTTCGCCGATGTCGCGCAGGGGACGGGCAATATTATCGCGCGTGACTTCGGCGCGGCGGTCTGCTTCGCGTTCGGCAGTGATGCGTTTGGTCTCAACGGCTTCGATCTGCTGCTGAATTTCGCCACGCATCAATTCCATCAAATCCACGTCGCGGCCAACTGGCAGAAACGCGCCGCGCATGGCCGACTGATCGTTCTCCAGGCCGCCCATCCGCCGCGTCATGGTTTCCATAAACTCTTGCTGCTGCTGAAGACGCTCTTCTAATTTGGCAATCGTGTTTTTGTCGCGGCGGCGTTCTTCATCCAACCATTCGATCATACGTGCCGCTTGATTTAAGTCCATAAACCCTCCCAAACCTGGAATACCTTAGTCTGACGGATCGCTAACATTCCATTGTATCGCAATCGGAAGCGCGCAACCGTATGTTATAGTTTGTGCATGACTTCACAACGTCGGCCTCACCGAATCGGGATTGATGCGCGGCTGCTTGCCTACCGTGAAGGGGGCATTGCCGAATACATCCGCCGCATGATCGAAGCTCTGAGCGAACTTGATCACGAGAATGATTATCGCATTTTGTTCTCACGCAAGCAGAGCCGCGATAATTTACCCGTTTCTGGTAACTTTCATCCCGTTAAGACCTTTACGCCCTGTCATCACCGCCTGGAACGACTCACCTTCGGCGCAGAAGCTGCCCGCCTGCGACTTGAGCTGCTGCACAGCACCGACTTTATCCCGCCATTATTTGGGGCGCGGCGCAAGGTGATCACCGTTCACGATCTCAATTTTCTGCATTACCCCCAGTTTCAGACGCCGGACAGTTTTCGTTATTACAACGCTCAGATTCAAAGCGCAGTGAACAGCGCCGATCACATCCTGGTCATTTCGCAGGCCAGTAAAGACGATGTGGTGAATCTGCTTGGTGTTGCGCCCGAAAAGATCACGGTGCAGTTGCTGGGTGTCGATCCGGCCTTTCGGGTGCTGCCGACCAGTGCCGTAGATGATCTCAGGGCGCGCTACCACTTGCCAGTCGATTACCTGTTATTTGTTGGCACGTTTGAGCCGCGCAAAAATATTCCCGGTCTGTTGGATGCGTATGTGCGGCTGCGGGATCGACTGCCGGATGTGCCGTCGCTGGTGATTGCCGGGCGACGCGGCTGGCTGTACGAATCGATCTTTGAGAAGGTGTCGGCGCTTGAGTTGGCAGAGCGCGTGATCTTCCTCGAAAATGTGCCGTTTGCCGATTTGCCCGCGCTTTATAACGGGGCAAGTGTGCTGGTGCTGCCATCGTTCTACGAGGGCTTTGGCTTTCCGCCGTTGGAAGCGATGGCGTGCGGTGTGCCAACTGTCGTGGCGAATCGGGCTTCGCTGCCGGAAGTGGTGGGCGATGTGGGCATATTGATTGATCCTGACAAACCAGAGTCGATTGCAGATGGGTTATATTCTGCGCTGACCGACTCGGCCTGGCGTGAACGTGCGCGCCGTGAAGGGATCGCCCGTACCGCGACGTTCACCTGGCGGCACACGGCTGAGGTGGCGTTGAGTGTTTATGATGGCCTGCTATCAGGTAAATTGTGAGGCTGATTGAAGCGTAAACGGCGGTTGCCTTTTCTGTGGAAGTGCCTGAGCGCGGTGTGTGTTGCACTGATGGTCACCACCGGACTCGTCATCGCTCACGCACGAGCCACCCGCGATAACAGATATACATGTCTTGAGTATGAAGACCGAACTGAGTTGCTTGATGTGAACAGTGGCTTGCTTGTCCATTCCTATTCCAGGCAGCTACCTTATCAGTTTATATCAACGGAACCACCTTATATTTTGAAGGTCTGGGACTGGAGAGAACATGGTTTTCCCTACTCCAAAATAGAAGTGGATACCAATGATGGACAACATGCAGAAATTCAATTTTCGATGAGAGAAGTTCATGGATGGGCTATATCTGCCGATCACCGCTATTACCCAATACAAGATTCCCAAACTCACAAAATTTATCTTTATTCGCTGCCAAATTTGGCGTTAGTGGAAACGTTCAATACTGACTATCTCATCTGGGCAAATCAAGGACATCAATTTATCACCTTCGATAAGCCGGGTTACGTTGCTATTCATTCCCCAGGGGATGCTGAGCCTGCATATATTCCATTCCACGATCCCAACAACCCTTACTGGACTTTACTTAACGGCACCTATACCAACTGGTCACCAAATGGGAAATACTTGCATTTAGTAGGATATAGGCGTTACACAAGGCATTTGCCTACAGAATTTATTGATCGAATTGTCGACATGCAAACACTGCGCTCCTGGTACGTACCTGGTCGCACTTCGTCAAACGAGATTCCTGATTTTTCTAATATATGGTATTTGGGTGGCGAAGGCTGGCTTTACAGGGAAGCACTGATCAGGAATAAACTGATGCCCGCACAGCAGCAGCTTAAAGTACTTCATTTGGATAGCGGAAAACGTGAGGTAATTACCAGCGATTTGGGATTACATTCGGCATTTTCCAGAGATGGGCACTATCTGGCACTATCCGTTGATGGGCGCAATAAACATTCCATCGATGTATACGATCTCAAAACGATGTCTTCATGGTCTTTGATTGACGGCGCAGATGATCTGGTCGGTGAGCCGACCTGGGTATCCGATAATCAGGTTGTAGTCGCGTGGACAAGCGGCGTTGTCGAATTTTCAAATTATACGTTTCATCTCACCTGGGCAGACGCCGATAGCAAAAACAACTTTGAGATTGAAAACCAGTGGCTGGATGCTAGAAATTTCCAATTACTTCCCAGTTTTGGATTAGTTTATAGTGTCCAGATTCCGACAATTGCTCACTCTCGGTCACAAGCCAGCACACAAGTGATGCTGACCGACTTCAAAACCCATAGCTCAGTGTCTTTGGGTGAGGCAACATTAGACACTTACTTGGCGGTATCCGTGTCGCCTGATGAACAGACTTATATTATCTCTTTTGAAGGACTAACCGAGCGGAAATTAGTGCTGATGCGCGCTGCTGACGATTCTCAGCGACACCTTCCAACGGGAGACGTGACATGGTCCCCAGATAGTACATTCTTTACATTGGCCGAAGGCAAGGGACAAATGCAGATATTCCAAAGTGATGGAACATTAATGTTTACTATTAATGCGTATTCGGGAATGCCTGTTGCCTGGACTCGTTGTGACTAGGAAATTTGATAACCAATGCGAATTTTGTTCCTGACACCGCAACCGCCCTACCCGCCCCATGCCGGGAACGCGCTCCGCACGCTCGGTTTGCTGGAAGGGCTGCACAAAGCAGGCGCTCACATCGATCTGATCACCTTTGTCGAGGACGGCCAACCTGATCCGGTCAGCACGCCCGCCGCTGAACTTTGCCAGCGAATTGTGAGCATCCCCACTCCGAAGCGCGCGCTTCGGCAGCGATTGCGCGATTTGCTGCTTTCGGGGGCGGCGGATATGTCGCGCCGTTTCTACTCGGAACGATACGCCGATGAACTCACCCGGCAGTTGAAAACGCGTGGCGATTACGATCTGATCCAGTTTGAAGGGTTAGAAATGGCGGGCTACCTGCCGATCATTCGTGCGCTGCGGCCACAGGCAAAGGTCATCTACGGCGCGGCCAACGCGGAGTTTGATTTGCAGCGGTTGATCTACATGAATGATCGGCGGATTTTGCGGCGACTGCCCGGCACGGTCTATTCGCTGATTCAATGGCGGCGGCTGGTTCGTTTCGAGCGGCAGGTATGCCAGAACGTGGCGCATGTGATCGCTACCTCACAGGCGGATGCGGATGCTTTTCGGTGGCTCTCGCCCAAAAGTGCGGTGAGCGTCGTTCCGAATGGGATTTACGTACAGGAGTATATGCAGTCATCCACTCAGCTTGAGCTGGGATCGGCGGCGCTGCTGTTCACCGGGTCGATGGGCTATCGTCCAAACGTGGATGCTGTGTTATGGTTTGCGGATGCGATCCTGGGGCAAATTCGGGAAGCAGTGCCCGAAGCGCGCTTGTTTGTCGTGGGCAAGAATCCGCACCCGCGCCTTGCACCACTTCGCCAGCGCGCCGATGTGGAGATCACTGGCTACGTGCAGGATGTGACGCCCTTTTTGCACAGTGGTGCGGTTTATATCGCGCCGCTGCGAATGGGCAGTGGCACACGGCTCAAACTCTTGCAGGCGATGGCCGCTCAACGCGCGATTGTCTCCACCACTATTGGGGCGCAAGGTTTGGAGATCATGCCGGGGCGGGAATTACTGATCGCGGATGACGCGGCAGCCTTCGCACAGCAGGTGATCGATCTGCTGCGCGATCCGGCGCGACGTGAGGCGATTGGCCGCGCGGCGCAAACCTTCGTCTGTGAAAAGTACGACTGGTCGGTGATTGCACCGCGTTTGTTAGCGGTTTATCAGGGGATGGGCGTTGAATAGCAGTGGATAGAAAACGGCTGGCCGAACGTAACCGACAACTGACCGAGTATCAGCATCGGCTGACCTGGCGTGAGGAAATCCGCCGTCAGCTATTGATTGCCTATCGATCTCTGCCCTCGCCAACCACGCAGCGTCCGATTCCTGGCACATTTTTGATCATCCGCCCTGACCACCTGGGCGATAACCTTTTGACGATGCCAAGCATTTGCGCGCTGGCTGAGGCATTCCCAAAATCGCGGCGAGTCGGGTTGGTGGGCGCGTGGTCAGCGCCTGTGATGGCCGCCTATGAAGAAGTGCATCAGGTCTTGACGCTGCCCTTCCCCGGCTTCACACGCGCGCCGAAAGGCTCACTCTCCCAACCGTACATCATGGCCTGGAACTGGGCGCGGCGGGTGCGGGCATTGCGTGCCGAGGTTGCTGTGATCATGCGCCCCGATCACTGGTGGGGCGCGCTGCTGGCCTATCTGGCAGGTATCCCGGTGCGGATCGGCTACGATCTGCCTGATGTCGCGCCATTTCTGACACGAGCGATCCCGTTTGCGCGCGGCCATGTCGTGCGTCAATGCTTGCGACTGGTTGAACCCTGGACGGGCGTCGTCGCTGATGAGGATGTACATTATCAGTTTCCGCATCAGGCCGATGATCGGGCGTTTATTGAGGCGCTGCTTGAGTCGAATGGTATTCAGGTCGAAATGCCGATCATTGTGATTCATCCGGGCGCGGGCACGCCGCTTAAACGTTGGGAGCCGACACATTGGGCGATGGTCGCGGATCGATTGGCGGGGCAGTTCCGCGCGGCAGTGGTGTTCACAGGCAGTGACAGCGAGTATCCCCAGATTGCGCGCATCCAAAGTGCCATGAAACAGCGCGGCGTTTCGCTGGCAGGTGACACAAATCTGACGCAGTTGGCGGCGCTCTATGCGCGGGCACTGGTCGTGATCGGTTCAGATAGCGGCCCATTGCATCTGGCGGCGGCCAGCGATGTGCCCACCGTCCACTTATACGGCCCGGCAGACCCGGACGAGTTCGGCCCGTGGGGCGATCCCCGGCGGCAAATCGTGGTCACGTCCGGGATCGGCTGCCAACCGTGCCGCATCCTTGATTGGCCGGGCGATGATCCGGCGAATCATCCGTGCATCCGAGATATTACGCCGCGCCAGGTGATCGATGCGGCACTGCGCGCGGTTGAATACAAAATGCTAAAGTGAATCGCGGATGAGCATGATTTGCCGCTGATAAACTGCATACGTTATGCTTGCGGCACACATCATAATGGAATAGAGAATTGGAGTTTTTATGTTCGCGCGAGTTAAGCGGCTGGGTGGCTCACTGGCGCTAATCACGGCCTTATGTATCGCATTTATGCTTGGAACATGGGTGGGCGTACCTGTTCAGACGGCACATAGCCAACCGAATGCACAGGCCGATACCCAAACCCTGATCGATCTCTATAAGCGGGTGATTCCATCGGTGGTGAGCATTCAGGTACGGGTGCCAACCAGCGCCTCGGATATCATCATTCCACAGGACGACCCGCATCAAAATCTGACGCCGCCGCCTTTTTCGGAAGGCGATGGCTCTGGCTTCATTTACAGCGACGAAGGCTATATCATCACCAATTCGCATGTGGTGCAGGATGCGGATCGAATCCAGGTCACATTTGCCGATGATATTACGCTCACAGCCAAAGTGGTCGGCATTGACCGCGATAGCGATCTGGCCGTGATCAAGGTCGAGACCGATAAATCGCGCCTGATCCCGGTCAAACTGGCCGACGCAGACACCGTGCAAATTGGTCAGCATGTGGTCGCCATCGGCAATCCGTTCGGCTATGGTGGCAGCATGAGCCAGGGCATCATCAGCGGCTTGAATCGTCGTCTGGATAGTCAGGCCGTGAATAATGGCAACCCCTTCCAGATTCCAGGGATGATTCAGACCGATACCGCGATCAATCCGGGCAATTCGGGCGGCCCCCTATTCAGTTTGGATGGTCAGGTCGTTGGTGTGAACACGGCCATTGAGTCGCGCGTGCGTCAATCATCGGGTGTCGGGTTTGCCGTGCCGTCCAATCTGGTCAGGAAGTTTGGCGATCTGTTGATCAAAAATGGCAAGGTTGAACACAGCTTTCTGGGCATCGCGGGCGGCGATTTGACCGTCAACCTGAACGAACTGATGAGCCTTGACGCCAATCAGCGCGGCGTCCTGGTCAGCCGCGTGACAGAAGGCAGTCCAGCGGCGGCAGCAGGCATTAAGGCCAGCACGGTTCAGAAGAAACTCGATGGCGAAACGATCTCGGTTGGTGGGGATGTGATCATCGCTATCGACAAAGTGCCGGTGCGCCATTTCGAGGATTTGCTTGGCTACTTGTTCACCAAAACCGAAGTTGGACAAACGGTCACGCTCACGGTTTTGCGCGATGGCAAGCAAATCGACGTGCCTGTTATCCTTCAGGTGCGGCCAAAATAACCGGAAGTTGACCTCACCCCCGGCCCCTCTGGGGAAGCGGGATGAGGGTAGACTGCACGGATGGTTGGCAAAAATGCGAAAATGATATGCTCTCTACAATGACCAACACAACCTGATTGGCAATTGTCTGGTTATTCCATTTTCCCAACTGTAGTAAAAGAGGCTAGAACTCTTGGCTAGTGGGCCGGAACAGAATCTCATTCACGTCCACATCGTCCGGCTGGCTCATGGCGAAAATGACTGCCCGCGCAAATGAGTCTGCCGGGATCGCACGCTCGTAGTTTTTCGGACGGTCGCGGCAATGGCTGGCTCGGTGATGCTGTCGGGTAGTTCCGTCGCCACCGCCCCCAGTGAGATCACCGTTGTACGAATGTTGTAGGACTTTACTTCTATCCGTAACCCCTCTGAGAGCGCTCGCACCGCATGTTTGGTCGCTGCATAAACCGTGCCGGGAGGACGAACCTTATGGCCTGCAACTGAGGATACATTGATGATATGCCCGGACTTCTACTCTTTCATATAAGGCCGGGCTGCGGCAATACCATACAGCACACCCTTGATATTCACGTCGATTGTCCGATCCCAGTCCTCAATCTTGAGGCGCTCCAGTGGGGAGTGTGGCATCAGCCCGGCGTTGTTGATCAGGACATCAATACGCCGGTATGTCTGCACGGCTGCATCAACCAATCGCTTCACCTGATCGTGGTGGGTAACATCTGTCGCAATGGCGAGCGCCTTGCCGCCACTTTCAATCAGTTCGTTCGCCAACGCTTGAAGGCGATCCATACGTCGCGCACCTAGCACAACACATGCTCCCTGCGCGGAGAAACGATTTGACCCTTAAAAGGCGAGAGGGCTTCACCAAGAAGTTCTTAGTTCGTAAATGGGCCATAAACCTCAGCCGTATCGAAGAAGGTGACACCACGATCAACCGCTGTACGAAGAAAGGCGATCATCTCCTGCTTGTCCCCAATCGGCGCATCACCGAAGCTCATCCTCATGCAACCAAGACCCATTGCCGAGACTTCCAAGTTGCTGTTGCCAAGTGTACGCTTTTGCATTTTCTGTACGCCAGTTTTGGACGTGATTTAGAATCTCTATCTAGGCATCGTTGAAGTCTAAGGATGACGAGAGGGCGCGGTAGGCATCGATCTCCGCTTGGAGAGTAGCGATTGTCTGCTCGACAGTTTTGATGGCATCGGCCCCGGCGATGAAACGGCGTGGCGGTTGCGCTTCATTCGCGATAGTGATGAGGGCCTGCGCTAACTTGTCCGGGTCGCCGGACTGTTGACCGTTCTGGGCCTTCCACGCCACCAACTGCTGCGCGGCGCGTTCGGCATAGTCCTTGATAGACGACGCAGCATAGGTCGTTGATTCATCGGTGAGGAGTTCCGTGCGGAAGAAGCCGGGGTTTACGATGGTTGTGGTGATGCCAAATGGAGCGACTTCAGGCTGTAGGGATTCCATCCAACCTTCCAGCCCAAACTTCGACGCAGCGTAAGCGGTGCCGAACTCAAAGCCGACGAGTCCCGCCGTTGACGAGATTGAGATGATATGGCCTGAGCGCTGCTGACGCATGATCGGCAGGATAGCACGGGTAACGTTCATCGGCCCGATAAGGCTCACAGCTAACTGCCGATTCATTTGCTCCGGCGTCAGTTCTTCAAAGTAGCCCGCATAAAAGTTAGCCGCATTGTTAACCAGTACATCGATGTGACCAAACCGTTCAATAGCGGCTTGCGTTGCTTCCCTTGCATCGGCGGGGCTGGTGACATCCAGCTTAGCGACCAGTAGATCATTCGACTCGCCGATAGCTTTAGCTACAGTGTCAGTGTTGCGACCTGTGGCGACCACCTTATTCCCGGCGGCAATTGCGGCTTTGGCAATATTGACGCCCATACCACGACCTGCACCTGTGATAAACCAAACTTTGCTCATGGTTATTTCCTTTACCTTCATTCCTT
>JBBSEU010000053.1:0-23250 GCA_038239365.1 Aggregatilineales bacterium | reverse complement strand
GGAAGACCCGGATATGCAGCTTTCGATCAACCTCGAAGCGCAAACGGTCACATTGCCCGATGGCCGCGCCGTCCAGTTTCCGATTGATGGCTTCGCGCGGCGCTGCCTGCTGGATGGTGTCGATCAGCTTGGCTTCCTGATGAACATGGGCGATCCAATCGCGCAGTTTGAAGGATCACACGCCGCGCGTGTTGATACACTCCATCCGAACACATAACGAAGGCTTGTAAATTATGGCAGAAGCGGCAGCGGCAACATTTGAAGAATGGATCGAACGCATTTTTGCCCATGATGTTGAGCATATCAACCGCCGTTTCTATGAGGATCGAAGTTCATGGAGTGATGTTGCTTCGCCGCCTGTTACGATTGAATACATGACACGATTGTTTGAAGATTCACTGGATGTGCTTGCGCCATTTTCGGACAATCAACTGAAATGGGGTATGCAATATATTGCAACGCAAATGCCCGGCAAAGATGCGTATTTGCGTCTAAATTACCTGACGCAAAGTCGAATTATTCAGTCGTTTTTCGCATTGTTTGAACAGCTATTTATGACACGTTGTTGGCACGATCCTTTTGATTATGTTTCAGGCCAGCGTCAAGAACTTAATGTGGTGTGCTGGAGATGGTGGGGGCTAGTTCCGATCCGGCCAAATGCGGCAAATTCCATTGAGCGAGTTATTGATGAGCAATTTCTGGACGTAATTGCTCACATTCTGGGGCTTAAGTCCGATACTTGTAGAGAAAGTGCCCTTTGCGGATTGGGCATGTGGACTGCAGAATACTCGGATCAGGTTCATGTTGTTATTGATACTTTCTTGGCGGAACACCCTACCTTGCAACCCGAACTTCGTATTTTAGCGGCTAAAGCGTACCGGGGTTTTATCCTCACGGAAAAAGAACGAGACAATTTAGTTGAACGGATCGAGCAGGTTTTCAAAGATACTGTTTATCCTGGTGATGATAACCTTACAAACGCCGATCATTGTGGGGAGTGTGCTGAAATCTCAGAAGCCTTTCGGGGCAAGCAATGGAGCGAGCTGCACGACGTGAAATTTTTGCGTTATCACGAGTCGGCCTTATCGCTGTTTAAACCCGCTGCTTTCCACTACTATTTGCCTGCTTTCATTCGCGGGGCACTCCTTGATCCAGAATCAGCCGATATAATTTTGAGTGGACTTGAGTTTCATTTGACGCCACAATCCGATTTTAATAGCGATTGGTCCACCTTCTTTCAAACTTATGGGAATGAGTGGAATTCGTTTGAAACCTCTGAGCAGAAAGAACAACTCAAGAGAGCGTTAGATACAATAGCAGCTAATCCTCCCGAACAACTGCGATATTTTTTTGAGCGTGTTAGCGGTTATACCCCTCTCCAAAAACAGGTTATTCATGATTACCTATTGGTAGATTGGGACAGTTGGATGATTGATCTGAAACGAGAAGCAGAACGCAATCGTGGTTTGGCATTTTGGGAAGTATTCACAGGTTAAACAAATTAAGTGTTCGGATCAAAACAAGCTCATATCGTTTCACGGAATAAAAAGGACATCCAGTGTCAACCTCAATCCTGACGGAGTTCGATGTTCCGGCCACTATGCGTGATGGTGTGGTGCTGCGTGCCAATATCTTTCGGCCTGCCGATGATGGCACATACCCGGTTGCACTGACGCGCACACCCTACGGCAAGGACTTCACTACTTCCAGCCCGATTCTGGACGCGCTGCGAATGGCGCGGGCGGGCTACATCGTGGTCATTCAGGATACGCGCGGACGTTTTGCCTCTGAGGGGGATTGGATACCCCTCATTAATGAAGCCGAAGATGGCTACGACACGGTAGAGTGGGCGGCAGCGTTACCCGGCTCGAATGGCAATGTCGGCATGTGGGGCGCGTCCTATTTCGGCTTTACACAGTGGATGGCCGCCGCGCAACAACCGCCGCATCTCAAGGCGCTCATGCCTGCAATCACATGGGCAGATGCACGCGATGGCAATACCTTTCGAGGTGGCGCGTATGAACTGGGCATCAATGTTGATTGGTATCTCAAAGCAATTGCGTTTGATGTTTTAACTAAACGGCTGGCGAATGCGCCGCTGCCCGAAAAGATGCAGACACTAGGCACACTCATCTATGAGATCAATCGACTGCACACGGAAGGCTACTTTTCACTGCCGCTCAAGGATTTTGAGCCGCTCGTCCGCCTGAATCTTGCGCCCGAACGCGCTGAACTCGTTGAAAATCCAAACAGCCGTGAACATGCCAAACCACTCTCGATCATGGAGTTCTATGATCAAGTCCCGGTCCCGGCCTACAACATCGGCGGTTGGTACGATATTTTCTTGCAGGGCACACTTCAAAATTTCAGCGATTTACGGGCTAATGGCAGCACGCCCGAAGTCCGTCAAAACAAGCTGCTGATCGGCCCCTGGGCACACGTCCACACCTCAAATGTGGTAGGCGAAATGGACTTTGGATTTGGCGCGAATCTATCCTTCATCAATGTTCAAACCGACCTGACCGGACTCACGCAGCGTTGGTTTGATTACTGGCTCAAGGGGATCGACAACGGCATTCTGAATGAGCCGCCGGTCAAGCTATTCGTGATGGGCGCGAACCTCTGGCGCGATGAACACGAGTGGCCGTTGGCGCGCACGCAATACACGCCCTTTTATCTGCACAGCGGCGGTTTACTCTCGACAGACCTGCCAGAGGACGAAGCACCCGATCATTTTCTGTATGATCCGGCATCGCCAACACCCACACGCGGCGGCGCACTGCTGATGCACCCGCTATTCTACGCCGGGGTGAAGGATCAGCGCCCGGTTGAACAGCGCGAAGACGTGCTGACCTATACCTCTGAGCCGCTTGAGACCAACACCGAAGTGACCGGCCCGGTGATCGTCAAGCTGTGGGCGGCCAGTGACGCGCTGGATACCGATTTTGTGGCGCGTCTGGTGGATGTTCACCCGGACGGCTTCGCACAAAACCTGACGGACGGGATTATCCGCGCCCGCTATCGCAACGGTGATACCCCGGAACTGCTCGAACCGGGTACGGCCTACGAGTTCACGATCAATTTGTGGTCAACCGCCAACTTGTTCAAAGCCGGGCATCGCATCCAGATCGATGTTGCCAGCGCCAACTTTCCGCGCTGGGATCGCAATCCGAATACGGGCGATCCGTTCGGCATGAGCGCGGCGATGCGTCCCGCGCAGCAAACGATCTTGCACGACACGGTGCATCCGTCCCATGTTATCCTGCCGCTGATACCGAGGTAATCACAATATGCCCGAATGGATGATCGCGCAACCCGTCAGTGTCACCGAAAGCGCCGATGGCTTGATCGTCGAGGCCGTCAAAGGTTCGGACTTCTGGCGCAAAACACACTACGGCTTTATTCACGATAACGGCCACCTGTACGCCGAACCGATTACAGGTGATTTCACAATGCAAGTTTCGTTTGATGGTAATTACACAAACGAATATGACCACGCTGGACTAATGGTCTGGGCGGACGAAACGACCTGGATCAAGACGGGTTTGGAGTTCACCGAAGGCCGCTACTTTGCCAGCGCCGTCGTCACGCGCGACTTTTCCGATTGGGCGGTTGCGCCGCTCGAGACCTACTCCGGCGCGCTGACGATGCGCCTGAAACGTGAAGGCGGATCATTCGAAATGCACTATCGTCGCGCCGAAACCGATCCCTGGACGCTGCTACGAATCGCCTACCTGACGGACGCCCCGACGCTGCACGCTGGCCGGATGATCGGTGCGCCAAGCGGCGAAGGTTTCAAAGCGCGCTTTTTCGATTTTTCTTTAACAGCTACGGAGAAAAAATAGTAATGCAATACCGACAGCTAGGCACAACCGATATGAAAGTCGCCACGATCAGTTTTGGAGCATGGGCGATTGGCGGCACCTGGGGCCCGGTTCAGGATGATGAATCACTGGCGGCGCTGAACAAGGCAATTGACCTGGGCGTGAACTTCATCGACACCGCCGACGTATACGGCGATGGCCGCAGCGAACGCCTGATCGCGCGCCTGCGCCATGATCGCCCAAACGATACGATCTATGTGGCGACGAAAGCCGGACGACGACTCCCCAAGCAAACGCCCGAAGGTTACAATCGCGAAAACCTGACGGCCTGGGTTGAGCGCAGCTTGCAAAACCTTGAAGTCGAGGCGCTCGATCTGCTGCAACTGCATTGCCCACACCCGCAAGTTTACGATATGCCGGAAGTGTTCGGCATTCTGGACGATCTGGTGAAGGCGGGCAAGCTGCGCTACTACGGTATCAGTGTTGAAACAGTGGATGAAGCCCTGCGCGGTATTCGTAACCCGAACGTGCAATCGGTGCAGATCATCTTCAATATGTTCCGGCTCAAGCCCGCTGAGGAGTTTTTCGCGGCGGCGCAGACACGGAAGGTCGGCATTTTGGCGCGCGTGCCCCTGGCTAGTGGGATGCTAACGGGCAAGCTAACTCGTCAATCGACCTTTGATGCGGACGATCATCGCAGTTTCAACCGCAACGGTGAATCGTTCGATAAGGGCGAAACCTTTTCGGGTGTACCTTACGATATGGCTCTGGACGCAGTTGAGGAACTTCGCAAACTGCTGCCGCCTCATATGAGCATGACCCAATTCGCGCTGCGTTGGATTCTGAATTTCGACGCGGTGACGTGTGCTATCCCCGGTGCGAAAACACCGCAGCAGGAATCCGATAACGCCGCCACTGCCGATTTTCCACCGCTCGATGAAAAGACGATGGCTGCGGTCAAAGCGATTTACGATCAGCACATTCGCGCCGAAGTACAACCACAGTGGTAACATCCTCGTTTACCGCCTTAGCAGGCGCTCAGTACATGCAGGTGACAACATATCGAAAAACAGGCGAAGCGGTACCGACGCCCGTCTGGTTTGCGGCGCAGGGAGGTGTCCTGTTCTTTAGTTCTGAGGCCGACAGCGGCAAGGTCAAGCGCATTCACAGTAACCCGAAGGTGAGCGTCGCGCCTTGCACGGCACTGGGTAAAGTGACCGGGCCAAGTGCCGAAGGCCGTGCCCGTATCCTGAGGACGCCTGCCGAGATTAAGACGGCAGAGGCGGCGCTCGCCAAAAAATATAACGTCTTGCGGCGACTGTACTATTTCTTTCTAGGCATTATCCGTGCGCTCCGTCACGTCAAACCGAACGATATTTATCTGGCCGTCGAGTCGGCAAGCTGAGTGATGCGCGTCAGGATTTGTTGTGTTTGTCTACTGATTCTGCTTAGCATAACCGGGTTGAGCAGCGTTCGCGGTCAGGAAACCGTCCTGGCAGAGGCACTTGGATCAGCCAACTTGCGGAGCGGCCCCGGGATCAGT
Source organism: Aggregatilineales bacterium (assembly GCA_038239365.1). Classification (GTDB taxonomy): domain Bacteria; phylum Chloroflexota; class Anaerolineae; order Aggregatilineales; family UBA2796; genus JBBRMW01. The sequence continues at coordinate 17,883 of JBBSEU010000053.1, read as the reverse complement.
TATCCGGCGGTGCGGGAAATCAAGAGTGGCACACGCTACCCGGTCATTGGCCGAAGCGCGCGTTTCCCCTGGTTACTCCTCAATTTGGGCGATGGGCAGGGTTGGGTATTCGCTGATCTGGTCAAAGTGACGGGCAATATCAACAGCGTGCCGTTTGTCGATGAGTCCGCTACGATCAATGCGCCAGCCGTTTCCCCCACAGTTGACAGTGCAATAACAACAGTTGCGATCACTTCAACACCGGGCGCAACGCTCACGCCCCAAAGCACACCCACTACGCCAGCGGGGATTTACGCTGAAGCCATCGGCGAAACCAATGTAAGGTACGGCCCCGGCACGGACTTTCCGCGTGTGGGTGTACTGAAAACGGGCAATCGTTATCAAGTCTTGCGCCGTCACACACAGTTCAAATGGATCGAGATCAGCTTCCCGGATGTGGCAGGTGGGCGCGGTTGGGTGTTTGTCGATGCGGTCAAGATCAACGGCAACCTGAACAGTGTGCCAACGACCAACGCCACCACCTTCGGATACCCTACACTGACCGCCACGCCGAACATGGTCTTGGCCGCGCAACCACCCTGGCTAACCGCGCCACGCCCGACACCCGATCCGTCGCTCGTCAAACTCGGCAACGAATTGTGGAGCTACTTACTCTCCGCAAAGTTTGCCCCGTTCACCGAGCGTCAGGCGTCACTGTTCCTGATGGATTTGCGAACCGGGCAGGCCATCTCATTGAATCCGGGTGTTGCGTACAGCGGCATGAGTTTGATCAAAATCCCCATTTTGTTGGCGGTTTATCGCAAACTGAATGGCCCGCCCACGCCGGAACAAGCGGCAACCCTTGCCGAGATGATGATTTGCAGCGACAACTACGCCACTGACGCGATGCTCCGCCTGCTGGGGGACGGGGATGCAATTGAAGGCGCACGGGTGGTCACAACAACGGTGCAGCAGTTGGGTCTGCATAACACGTTCATCGTCGGGCAGTTCCAGCCGAACCCGAAAGCGACTCCCGCCCCGCTCAGCACGATCAAAACCGACGTTGATCAGGTTAGCACCGATCCCGATCCGCTCAATCAGTCGATGCCCTCCGAAATGGGTGAACTGTTGGGCGCAATGTATCAGTGTGCGCTGGATGGCACGGGGCCGATTATCAATGCGTTTGGCGAAGATATTAACGTAACCGAATGCCGCCAGATGCTCCGCTTGCTGAGCGCCGATAAGATCAATGTGATGATCGAAGCGGGCGTCCCGACGAACGTTCGGGTGGCGCACAAACACGGTTGGGTAGAAGGTGCAGTGGGGGATGCCGGAATCGTCTTTTCCGCAGGTGGCGATTATGTGCTGACGGTTGCAATGGCGCAGAAAAAGATCATCTGGCCGCAAGAATTTCCAAAGGTGTCGGAGCTTTCGCGGATCGTCTACAACGCTTATAACCCCACCGCGCTGTTAGCCGATATTCACCCTGGCTCGATCCCGGAATGCGGTCAACCCGATCCAACACTGCTACGCGATATTCAGGCATCGAGTATGCCACCTATCCACTAATAAAGATGAGTAAACCATGAGAACGCCCACTGCCTGTCATTTTGGCGCTTCCCTGAGCTACGTTTGTATAGAACGGCAAAACAGCCGATCATCTAACTAGCCAGAATGAGGAGAGCGAAATGAACCAGGGTACCAAGACTATCATCTATCCCGTGAAGGACCTCGCGCAAGCAAAGAAACTGTATAGCACGCTGCTGGGCGTCGAACCTTCTTCGGATTCGCCATATTATGTCGGCTTCACGGTCGGCGATCAGCAGATCGGGCTGGACCCTAACGGTCACAAGTCCGGGATGACAGGGCCCATCGCCTACTATCACATAGACGACATCAAGAAAAGTATGCAATCGCTCCTGGATGCTGGCGCGCAAGTACAGCAAGAGGCCAGGGACGTTGGCGGCGGCAGGCTGATTGGCTCTATCAAGGACGCAGATGGAAACGTCGTCGGGCTTCTCCAGGATCCGGTCAAATAGCTGTCGAGGAAAACAATCTCGTGAAGTACATGCTGCTGATCTACGCCAACCCATCCGAAGCGCCGCAATATACGCCTGAACAGCAACGGGCCGCCGTTCAGGCCTGGCAAAATTATGTGGCGGAAGTCAAAGCCGCAGGGGTACTCATTTCGAGCGATGGCCTGCCTGGTAACTCGGTAACAACGGTCCGCATCCGCAACGGCAAGACGTTGATCTCCGACGGCCCCTTCGCCGAAACGCACGAGCAGTTGGGCGGGTACTTCCTGCTCAACTGCAAAGACCTTGACGAGGCGATTGCCTGGGCCGCCAAACTTCCAGGCGTGGAGTACGGCTCCATCGAAGTCCGCCCCCTGTGGAGCAGGCAATAAAGGAAAGTTAGGGAACAGGTAGAGGATGACCGCAACAGCGCAGATCGAGGTGACTTTCCGCGAAGAATACGGGCGGGTGCTGGCGGCGCTCATCAGCCAGTTTGGGGACTTCACACTGGCAGAGGACGCGCTGCAAGATGCGTTGGTCAATGCGCTGGAAAGCTGGCCGAGTGGTGTACCACAAAACCCCGGCGCATGGCTGACTACTGTTGCCCGCCGCCGTGCTATCGCCCGACTGCGGCACATCTCGGTACAAGAGCGCAATGCGGTCAGCCTCAGCACATTTGCGGAGGATGACGAGGAGGGAACGGAGGTGGAATCCATCCCCGATGATCGGTTGAAACTGATGTTCACCTGCTGTCATCCTTCGCTGGCATTAGAGGCGCAGGTCGCACTGACCTTGCATACACTGGGTGGCTTGTCCACATCGGAAATTGCGCGGGCGTTTCTCGTGCCTGTGTCCACAATGGCACAGCGTCTGGCGCGGGCGCGGGCAAAAATTCGCAACGCGCGAATACCCTACCGAGTGCCGCCCAGCGATTTACTCCCGGAACGACTCGATGCGCTGTTGGCCGTGATCTACCTGATCTTCAACGAAGGTTACTGCACAACTGGCGGAGCTGCATCCACACGCAGCGATCTTTGTGGTGAGGCGATACGCCTATGCCGGGTGCTGGTTGATCTGCTCCCAGACAGTGCTGAGGCGCGTGGTTTGCTGGCACTGATGCTGCTGCATGACTCACGCCGCGAGACCCGACTGGACGCGGCTGGCAACCTCGTACTGCTGGATGATCAGGATCGGGCGCGCTGGGATCGGGGGAAAATCAGTGAAGGGATCACCGTCCTGGACGGAGCATTGCTACTGCGCGCGCCGGGTATCTATCAGGTACAGGCAGCGATCAGCGCGCTACATGCCGAAGCCGCCACGCCGGACGAGACCGACTGGTCGCAAATCGCGGCACTGTACGGAACACTGGCCGTGATGATGCCGTCGCCCGTTGTTGAAGTCAACCGGGCGGTAGCAGTAGGGATGGCACAGAGTCCGATGGTCGGTTTAGCCTTGTTGCACCGGATTGAGGGTGCGATGGATTTTTATCCCTACCATGTTGCCCATGCCGATCTGCTCCGGCAGACCAATCAGTACGAGGCGGCTGCCGACGCTTACGAACGGGCACTCAACTTGTGCCAGAACAGCGCCGAGCGTGCTTATTTGCAGCGGCGTTTAGACGAACTACTTAGAGACTGAGCCGCTCTTCCGCCAGTCTATATTGTTAAATGATTGATATTCTTCCACAAACGGTTATGCTTGCACTTTGATGCTAACGGTCAAGTGTGAATTGGAATGAGTCTTGCCACCGCAACCTACCAAAATTTACTCGGAAAATAACACCTATCAGTACATCGAGACCCTGCGGCGCAAACGCGAAAAACGCCACAAGCACCAGGAATTTTTTGTCGAAGGTGTCCGTGCTATCAATCAGGCCATCGCTTATGGATGGACGATCTCATCATTCATCTATGCGCCCGAAAAGAAGCTCTCCGATTGGGCACAAAATATCCTGGCGAACTCCAACGCGCGAATACACTACGAACTGCCGCCTCCACTGCTTGAAAAACTGAGCGATAAGGATGAACCCTCCGAACTGCTGGCGATTGCCGCGATGCCAGCCGATGATCTGAGTCGTATCCCGATCAAGGACGATCTGCGGGTGCTAATCTTTGATCGTCCAGCCAGCCCCGGCAACCTGGGATCGATCATCCGCTCCTGTGATGCACTGTGCGTGCATGGCCTGGTGGTCACTGGTCATGCTGTCGATGTGTATGACCCAGAGACGATCCGCGCCAGCACTGGCTCATTGTTCGCGCTGCCTGTGGTCAGAATGCCAGCACTCGATAGCCTGCTGCCCTGGTTCGAGTTGATCAAGCGTCGAATTGGCTGGTTTCAATTGGTCGGTAGTGACGAAGATGGCACGCACGATGCCGCTGACCACGATTTCAGCACGCCTACGATGCTGGTGGTGGGCAACGAAACATGGGGTATGAGCGCCGCCTACAAAGAAGCCTGTGATGCAATGGTACGGATACCCATCACCGGATCGGTCTCGTCGCTCAACGTGGCAGCGGCGGCGTCAATTTTGTTGTATGAGATGGATCGTCAGCGAAGGCGCGGCGCGTAGCATCAGCACTACTACCGAAAAATCTCAAATCGCTTGCAGGCATTCCCAACAATACCTTCGCCGTGCCCAAAGCAAACCGCGTCAAATTGCAATCCCGACAGTTTGCGTGCCGATTGCCGGGCGATCTCGATATCCTCAAAAATGACACCCAGACTCAGCTTTCCACCACGATTCGCTGACGAGTCGCCAGCGAACAAGACGCCGCCGTGCTGCTTCCACAAAAAGGCGACTTGACCGGCGCTGTGACCGGGCACGTGAATAACCTGTATGCCGCCCGCCATCGGTAGTTCGTCGCCATCGTGTACTTCATGTTCGATTTCGGCAGCTTCGGGTTTGGGCAGCGGTACGAACGAAAACACCGTGACCAGCAGACGCGGCATAAGCCCCGGTGCCGGAATAATGGGTTTGCGCTGCGAAATACCTTTGCGGACGAGTGCCGCATCAAGCGGGTGCATGTAGGCCGGTGCGCCTGTTTCGCGTTTGAGTGCGGCCAGTCCGCCAATATGATCGGCATGTAAATGCGTGACCAGGATGTGACGAACGTCCGATGGTTTCTTGCCAAGTTCGCGTACACCGTCCAGAATTTTGGTTGCGCCGCTCCCCGGCAAACCGGTATCAATCAGGACCACGCCGTCACTATCATTCAGGATGAAGGCATTCACCGCTCCGAGTGACACCGTATAGACATTCTCGACAAGGGGTTGAATCGCTGCTTTCGCCACTGTTTATTCCTTTGGTTGATCGTCGATCAAAGATTTTACCCGGTTCAAGACATGGCGAAAGATGATCTTTTATGTAGCAAAAAAAGAAAAAGGGGCGAGACGGCTCACCCCTTTTAATGCTGACTTGCTTGGCACGGCGAGTCTTAGCTCGAACGCGGATAGAGGGTGTTACCGCGCGGCACTTTGCCCTGAGGTGAAACCGCCGCCGCTGGCACCCACGCATACTGTGGCCCCGCCACGAAGACCTGATACCATGTCTGGTTGTGCGCCGTGCCAACCAGATACCAAGTCTGCCCGGCCTTCAAGGTGCCGACGACCAGACCCTTGAGATCGGGTTCTGAGTAGATGGGCGTATCATACTTGACCGTCGCCATCACGCGATCCGCTGCCGGGTAGTACGACTGACCGACGCCACCCGGAAAGACCGGATTAGGATTGCAGCCACCGAAGACACCAACCACGAAAATTTCTTCTGAGGTGATTGGGTTGACTATGAACATATCCACTTCGATGATCGCACCGGCAGGCAAGGCTGGTTGCCAACTGGCCTGGAAGAAGAAGCTGTTCGGCCCGACGCCTGATAATTCACCGGTTGCACCACCCAGGTAACGCGCATTTGCCCGATCATAGATGCCAATTTCGTAAAGTGTGGTGGTTGCGCCTGGAAAGCCGGTGGCCGTCGCTGTACCATTCACTGCGTAGCAGCCAGCAATGATATTGCTAAGTGAGCCACTGGGTCCGGCAGCATTGGCAGCCTTGAGCGGCATCGTAAAGAAGGCCAGTGCAAAAGCGGCCACTAATGCACATTTGAGCAGGATTGAACGTTTCATGTGTTTGTTTTTAAGCGCAGCAGCTTTCCGATAAAGGGTCGTCACCGCGCTATCTCCTTTCTAGTATGAGTTCAGGTCTTACGAATGGCACGAAATGACGGTTGGAACACCATTCACTTTGACGGTCTGGCTCTTGCAGGTTGAAACGGCTGCCTGTTGATTACTACTCGTCGTGCTGGTATTGACGGTGCTAACCGCCGGGCCGTTGTCATCGGCGCTGGTTGGTAGTGCAAGGCTTGAAGGCATCGATCCCAGCAATTTAGCATCACTCGCTTTTACCCAGGCGCTCGTGCCATCGGAAATAAACACATGGTAAAACTTCTTATCGGCGCTGACCCCGAACACAAACCAGGTTTGTCCAGCATGAATGGACTTCCCGGCGATCAGGCTTTTGAGATCAGGGGCGCTGTACAGCGGTGTCTCATTAGCAAAACTCGCCATCACCCGATTATCGGGCAGGCCGCCAGGGCCGCTGCATGTGTAAAAGAAGAAGTTCTGATAAAAGAAGGGGGAATTAAAACCACCAAGCGATGAGTTTACAACAACGACAAATAATGTTCCCACCATGCGCGGCTGAAAACCCGCCCGGAAGTCCCCGGCCTGGTGAACAATCGTGCCGAATGAACTACCTACCTGACTCACATTGCCACTTGAGTCAAAAGCGAGGACGGCAATATAAAAGTAGTTTTCCAGGCTGGTTGGGTTGTCAATGTGAATGCTGGCGCTATCGCAGCTTCCTGAGTTAAGCGACAGGGTGAGCAGCGGATCGGCCAGTGCTGGCTTTGCAGCCCCTAGTAAAGATACAACAAGTGCTAGACAAACTGCTAGCAAAATTCCCGCAGAACGACGCAAGTGGCTCATTGATGACCCCCTTATAGATGTGTGATCGACTGAGCAACTATCATTGTAGGGATTGCGGAAAAAAGGTCAATATACCAATTACAAATTTAGGGTAGCAAAAGCACACAAAACCGTTAAGGTATCCTAAAGGATGAGTTGGCTCGCACTTTGATTATCAACGCTTCTATCACTGCCTGTACAGGTGATATGGTATAATCAGCGGCGAGTTGTACTGGAGCTTAAATTTGGATTCGCCACATATTCGTAATTTCTGCATTATTGCCCATATTGATCACGGCAAAAGCACACTGGCTGATCGTCTCCTGCAAGTGACGGGCACTGTTTCGGATCGTGATATGCAGGCACAACTGCTGGATAGCATGGACCTGGAACGTGAACGTGGTGTGACGATCAAGGCATCGGCGGTGCGGATGTGCTGGACGGCCAGTGATGGCGAGGAGTACGAGATCAATCTGATCGATACTCCTGGTCATGTCGATTTTACGTATGAAGTGAGCCGTGCCTTGCAAGCCTGCGAAGGTGCTGTGCTGGTCGTCGATGCCAGCCAGGGCGTCGAAGCGCAAACATTGGCGAATCTGTATCTGGCACTCGATAACAACCTTGAGATCATCCCGGTCATCAACAAAATTGATTTGCCCGCTGCTCACCCGGACGAGGTCGCGCAGGAACTTGAAGACCTGCTCGGTATTCCAAAAGAAGACATGATTCGGGTCAGTGCCAAAACCGGGCTGAACGTTGAGGCCGTGTTGGAAGCCGTCGTAAAGCGCGTACCAGCACCCAAAGGCGATCCTGAAGCACCTTTGCAAGCCTTAATCTTTGATAGCCATTACGACGCCTACAAGGGCGTGATCGCCTATATGCGTGTGATCAATGGCAAGGTATCACCGCATGTGCCGCTCAGATTGATGGCGACAGATATTACTGTTGAGCCAATTGAAATCGGCGTTTTTAGCCCGACCATGAAGGAAGCGGCAGAACTGGTGGCGGGCGAAGTCGGTTACGTGGCGACGGGACTCAAAACGGTACAGGAATGCCGCGTTGGTGATACGATCACGACGGCGCAGAATGGATCGCCCGATCCACTGCCCGGCTACCAAAAAGCCAAGCCGATGGTCTTTGCCGGGTTCTATCCAACAGAAGGCGAAGATTATCCCGAACTGCGCGAAGCACTCTCCAGGCTGCAATTGAACGATGCGGCACTCGTCTATGAACCGGAAACATCAACGGCGCTGAATTTCGGTTTTCGAGTCGGCTTCCTCGGTTTGTTTCACATGGATATTGTTCAGGAACGCCTTGAACGCGAATACGACCTGGATATTCTGGCAACCGCTCCCAGTGTGGAATATGAATTGAAGCTGCGAACGGGCGAGACAACCACGATTGACAGCCCCGCCGATTTGCCAGAAGAAGGCACGATTGAAGAAATCCGCGAACCCTGGATGAAAATCTCGGTGTTTTCGCCGGATACGTACATCGGGCCGATCATGGAACTGGTCACGAAAAAGCGCGGTCAGTATATTACGATGGAATACCTGGATCCGTCGCGCGTATTGCTCACCTACCGGATTCCACTGGCCGAACTGATCATCGACTTTTATGATCGGCTCAAGTCGATCACCAAAGGTTATGCCAGCCTGGATTACAGCTTCGATTCGTATCAGCCCGAAGACCTGGTAAAACTCGATGTATTGGTCAACAGTCAGCCTGTCGATGCCCTGTCGATGATCGTTCACCGCGAAGATGCTTACCACAAGGGTCAAAGGCTGGTCACCAAACTTAAAGAGCTGATCCCACGCCAGATGTTCAATGTGCCAATTCAGGCGGCGGTAGGCAGCCGCATCATCAGCCGCGCCGATGTGAAAGCGATTCGCAAGGACGTGCTTTCCAAGTGCTACGGCGGTGACATCAGCCGTAAAAAGAAGCTGCTCGAAAAGCAGAAAAAAGGCAAGAAACGGCTCAAGATGATCGGGAACGTCGAAGTGCCGCAAGAAGCGTTTATGGCGGTGCTGCGACTGGACGAGGAGGACTAGGACGATGCAGCGGCGAACCTTTCTACGATTAGCGGCGGTGAGTGCAGGCGCGTTCATCGCCACTTTGGAAGGGTTGCCGCTGATGGCTTCGGCTAAAACGGAACCATTCCCAACATTCCTGACCTTTGACGCGGGCTTCTCCACGAAGAACGATTTAAGCGGCCCCACCATTGACGTATTGGATGCGCTGCTTAAGTACAAAGTGTCCGCCACGTTCTTTCCAAATGGACGCAATCTTCAGGAGTGGGAGGGCGCGGTGCTGGCGCGAATGCTCAATGAAGGTCATGCCATCGGCAATCGGTTGTGGCAGGATCAGGGGAATACCGTCGCTGATCAATCGGCCTCGACGTTGCTGGCCGCGCAATATTTGAAGACCGAAAAGCGTATTCGCGCCCTGATCGCCGCTGCCAACCCTGACGCCGCGAAACTCTACGCGGCACAGCCCAAACTGTATCGTCGGCCTGGCGGCGATAAGACGCTCAGCGCGTTTCTTGACCCCGCCAACTTCGATACGCTTTCCCGCGAACCGTACCTGAAACCGTATGCCGATGTGCTGGACTGGCTCAAAACGGTTTACGATTACAGTGGGTGGCATGTGAGCGCGGGCAATGATCCAAAAACTAAACCGAAATCGGGCTATGCGTTGATGCGCCGGATCATGGTTGGCAGCAAAGACGAGCAGGGTGCGGCGGCTTTCATGTGCATCACAACGTCGGGCAAACGCGCTCTTGAGATCACGCAAGGGCTGGTCATTCAGATGAATGACGGCGACAAACTGACCGTTCAGGCACTTCCTCAGATCATTTTGCAATTACGGGCGAAGGGCGCGGAATTTCATGTGCTGCCGCGCCCACAGGACAAGCCGAATTTGGCGATATTGGGGGTTGAAGACCCACCGACGCTTGATCCCGACGGCGCGGTATGTAATTGAGCCTAGCTACCTTGCGTCTTTTGAATCGCGTCGGCGTAAGTTCCCCACATACTTTCGGGCAAGTGTTCGCCAATTGCTACCATCATCTGTTCACGCACGGCGGAATCAGCGGCGCTGCTGAACGTAATCGGCGGCGAAATGTGACCGCGCAACTGCTCAAAGTTTTCGCCTTCTTCCCACAAACTGCACGGCAAAATCGGCGCGCGCCGACTGGCTATCGACAAAAATGTGCCGGTGCCGGGTAAGGCCTCGATCAGGCGGTACGCATTGCCGCCCTCACCTTCGGGAAAGAACAACACGGGCAAGCCTTCACGCAAGGTGCTGAGCGTTGTTCGAAGTGCGGCGGCATGACCGGACGTGTCGCTCAGATCGCCGGGGATCGGGATCATTTCCCAGAAGTTCGCCACGCGCCCCAAAAACCAGCGCGAAAATGGCATCGTCACGTCACGGTCACGCAGTTTCATACGTTGTGCATCCGTCACCACGATGCGTAACGGTGTTTGTGCCGGGCGGACGCTGTTCACGGCTTCGGTAAGCAGTGCGCCGACCCAGCCGATCCACATATTTTCGCGCTGGTGATGGTTGGCGACGATCATAAACGCGCCTTTATGCGGCAAATTTTCTAGGCCAGTGATGACCGGGCGCGGCGTGTGCGTGTTCAAAACCTGTGTGGCGTCGTGGGCAAGGCTGCGACGCGGCACGCCAAAAAAGATCGAACTGCTCACGCTCAAGAACATTGCTAGAGGCGGCGGATAGTTCGGGCGTTTCACGCGAACTCGCCTACAAGTTGCCGCGCTCTGGCACGGCGTCGTTTTCCTGGGTGTCGATTTCGGAGGATTGTATTCCCGGTCCGCGCCGCAAAACGCGCCCTAATCGTTGCACACGCGCCCAGGTGCCGGGCATCGCCAACAGGATCAAGCCCTGTACCACCAGCATATTCGTCATCGTGAAGAAAATGCCTTCCTCAAGCGGCACGCCAAACGGCAGGAAAATACCCGTCGATTGCGCCGGATCGATTGTCCAGGTATGCGATCCAAGTGGGATCGAATCAGCAAAGGTCAGATACAGCGACGGGATCAGAATGCCGGGGAGCCAGACTTTCCAGCGTTTGATCATCAAGTCGAGGCCGAGCAGCCATTGCAGCAAAATGATCGGCCCCGCCCAGATCACGATCAGCACGATATAGGTCAGGTGTCCCATGCTTATTCCCAATCCTGCGGGTACATGCGCCGCCACAACCATATCGCAAATAACCCGGTCAAAAGGGTTTGCAGGATAAAAAAGGTGTATTCCTCAATTGGCACATAGCCGATGATGAAATTCAGCACGAGTTTGGGATCATAATACCAGACGCGGGTTGCCACCAGGTAGTTATCCCAGGGCGTCGTGTAGACCACCGACGCGAAGACCAGCCCGCCCAAGACGAGCAAGAGTCGCTTGGTTAGCCGATCCCGCATCTGAATCCCAAAAAACAGCAGCGGCGGGACGACGAACAGCACCAAAAATAGAAGATAGGTCAAACCGCTTCACCTTTGCTCAATGATCGTTCGCCCCTTCCAACGGACACCGCGCCCCGCAATGACCCGCAATGTCGAGACCATGCCGATCAGCCATAGCAGCGCGATCCCCGGCAGGTTGAACAGAGCATAGATCGGGCGCACACCAAACCGGATCATCCAGGGGGCAAGCCCGATGGCGTTCACAAGGCCAATCAGCACGCCGCCGAGTATAGCTATGTTCGATCCGGTTGCCACCCCGATCATAAACATAATGATCACGGTCACGCCGACGAATGTCCCGCCGCCAAGCAGCCAGCCCGCCGCGCCTCGATCTCGTGCAGCGGCAAAGGCGGTTTTGGTCATGCCGCGCAGCAGAGCAGGCAGACTTGTATACATTCGCACACTGGCCGCCCCATGCCCATTGATCAAGCCGATGCGGTAGCCTTGCCGTGCTAATGATTCGGCTAACGCTACGTCTTCCATGACGCGGCCACGCACTGCCCCAAACCCGCCCGATGCCTCGTACACCGCGCGTCGAATCAGGATATATTGACCGTTGAAGGCGGGCTTATCCGCTTGCCATACAGCGAAAAAATTTTGATAGGCCAGTGGCAGAATGACTCGCTCCCAGAAACCAATACATTCCTGACGCAGCAGCAGCGATAGCGCATCCAGTTTGTGAGTTTCGGCGTAAGCAATCGCTTGTGCCAAGCTATCGGGATTGTGACAGGTATCGGCGTCGGTAAAGAGCAGCCAATCGGCGTTTGAGCAGCGCGCGCCCTGTTCGCAGGCATTACATTTGCCCGTCCAGCCCAGCGGCGGATCGCCCGGCAAGTCGATCACTTTTGCCCCGGCCTGTTTCGCCAATTGCGCCGTCTGATCGGTTGAGCCGTCGTTGATCACGAGAACGCGGAAAGAGGGATGGCGCAGCGTGATCAGACTGCTCACTACGCGCGTAATGTTGCTGGCTTCGTTGCGCGCCGGAATGATGATGTCAACGGCTGGGCGAGCAAGGTTTGACTCCCCCTCTCCGTTTACAGAGAGGGGGCTGGGGGGTGAGGTCAACTCTACCAATCCCCGATAGTGCCGCTCCGCAAACACAGCGATCAGCCCAAAAACACCAAGCGCAAAAATCGTAAAGCCCAGACTGACGATTGAAAACACAGCATCAGGCGCGGCGTTTATCAAGCGCCAGCAATCCGGCGTAGACCACGCCGCCGACGCTGATTCCATAGATCAAGCCGTGAGCCAGCATCAGCGGGATCATGCCTGCCCACCAACCGCGCGCCGTGCCCTGAACATCCACCGTGAGCCAGACCAGACACAACGCCAAAACTATGAGGCGCGTCCGCAAGGATAGATCGATCATCGCGCCGCCCGGACGATGCAGCCAGCGTGCGACGACCAGACCACACAGCGCGGCGGTACAGCGATAGCAGACGGCGAACGGCATCCCACCATAAGTGGGGCTGTATGGAAGCTGTGGACAAATGAACTGCCCGATGTTGTAGATCAGCGTGCCGAAAAAGATCATGGGCGGCCAACCCGATTGCAGAAAAAACGGCATGATCAACGGCCCAACGATCATCAAGCCCAGGATGAAATCGGCGATGTGCCAATGCAAACGGCGCGGCACGCTGAGCGTTGGGTGTTGGCGAATGGAAATCGGGAGAATACTCATCAGCAATGATCACTCAGGGTGTCGATAAGGGTACGGTCAGGCGCTGCGTGCGATACCAGACACCGGGCAGGCGGCGCAGCTTTTCGGATCGGGTCAAAAAGGCGCGTTCGGTGAAGACGTTATACCCATTAGCGATAATCTTGCCAAGAATGCAGCGGTACACATCAGCGGCAACAGCCACAGAGAAGCGCGCCTTCTCAGCCAGGAACGCGATCCCCGGCCACGCTTCCTCGTACAGATGATGGGTGCGCTCGATCTCGAATTGCAGCAGCCGAACTACCGCGCCGTTCAAGCGGCTTTTCATAATATCGTCTTCGCTGACGCCGAACCGATCCAGGTCTTCCAAAGGGAGATAGATACGCCCGTAGTGGTGAGCATCTTCGCCCACGTCGCGCAGAATATTCGTCAGTTGCAGCGCGACTCCCAATTTGATCGCGTAGGGTTTGGCATCTTCATAATCGACGCCAGTTGTCGTGCCGAAAATGTGCATGACCATCAGGCCGACGGTAGACGCGACGCAATAGCAATAGCGTTCCAGTTCCTCGAAGGTCTGATAGCGGCAGCGTGTTAAATCCATTTCGCAGCCTTCGATCAGTTCGTCGCCATAGATGGCGGGCACATCGTAGCGTTGGCGCGTATCTGCCCAGGCCAGCAGCAGCGCATACTTCGGATCGTCCGGCGGATTTTTGACCAGTTCGCGCCAGTAATTCAAATTTTCCAGTTCAACAGCTTTTGGATCGTCCACCAAATTATCGGTTTCACGTGAAAAGCCGTACAGCGCACGGATCGCCCGCCGCTCCGCTTTGGGGAGCAGGCTGCTCGCCAGATAGAAACTCTTGGAGTGGCGGCGCGTGGTTGCTTCGGCGAATTGATAGGCGGTTTCCAGGTCAATCGTCGTCATGTGCGATCCGTCCTTTGCTGTATTGTATCACGGCGTAGGCTCCCACTGTTCGCCGTATTCATCGGCCAATAACGCCCCTGCTGCCCGATTGCCGCTCCGAACCGCGCCTTCCATGCTGTCGTAGAAGCGTTGGATGGTGTAGCCACCCGCTAAATACAGGCTATCAATCGGGCTTTTTTGCGGCACACGATATTTATCGGTGCCGGGTTTCGGCCAATAGACACTTTGCGGCACGCGCACCACTTTATATTTTTCGATGTGCGCGTCTTTGGCCGTCTCCGGGAAGTTGCGCTGAACGCTATCCAAAACAACATCAATGATCGCTTCATCGTCCTGATTGATCAAATCGTGGGCAGGCGCAACGACAAACTGAAAGCGACTCTTGCGTGACGCCATCGTGCCGTTGCCACTGGTGCGATATTCGGGCGTGGTGTTTGCCATATCGGCATAGACCGGGATCACACCATCGGGGCTGAACAGGATATTGTCCACATAGCTGATCTGCCGATCTGCCCAGAGATGCACGGAAACGACAGGCACGCCTTCGATCTGCATGAGGCCGTCGAAATAGGGGTCAGCTTTCCAACGTTCCGGGATCAGACGTTTCAAATTATGAATCGGCAGTGCCATCACATAATCATCGGCAGTCATCAGTTCCGGCTGGCCGTTATTATGCTGTACGCACAAGCCGCTGATATGTCCCTGCTCGTCTGTCTCAATCGAGAGAATTTTGCGATTGGTCAGGACGCGGCCACCTCGATCCGTGATGTACTTCGCCATTGGCCCAATGAGGTGTGTTTCCGGCGAACCCTTCAAAAAGCCCATTCGACTGGCACCGTTGACGCGCAGGAAAATACCGCTCACATCCAGCACGATTTTGGCGCTGATGTCTTTTGGCGCGACAAATTTGAGCGCCAGACTGAGCGGCAAAAACATCTTCTTGAGCAGTTTATCGCTGATGCCGTGCCCCTGGTGCCACTGCTGATAGGACATATTGTCCATCTCGGCATAATAATCAGTGCTGCCAAACAGCATCGGGTACAGGTTGCGTGCCAGTGATAATTTCTGCGGCCAGTTGAAATAGCGGTTCTCGATCAGTGTGGGCATCAGGTGCAGTGGGCTGGGGAGTTTGGCCGTTCGGAAGTCGAATCGCTCCCCTTCATTAAGGGTATAGGTCAGCACGTGATCTTTCCACAGGATGCGATCATAAATGTCGAGTTCGCGCATCAAGGTGAAGATTTCATCATACGCACCAAAAAAGACATGGAGTCCGGTTTCGATCCATTCACCGTCGGCATCCTGCCAGGATGACCATTTGCCGCCCAGGACATCGCGTTTTTCCAGCACGTCCACCTGATAGCCAGCATCGATCAATCGCTTGGCGGCAGTCAAGCCTGCCAAACCAGCGCCACCAACAATGACACGCTTATGTTGCTTTGACGACTCCATACCCTCTAGCTCCTGCCTGAAACGTATTGCTTAGTGACGTGATTCGGATCATATGACCCGAATCGAACTATAGCATAATGGGTTAGCGGGCGGCAAAAGCAATGTTTGTGAAACCGATCAAGTCGCCTCAACGACGCGCACTTTCAGGATTCGGATCAAGTCGGCAACGGGCACACGCAAATTGACGCCGCGCTGCCCGGCACTGACACAGATATGTTGCAACTGCGTGGCGGGCTGATCGAGATAAACAGGCCAGTTCCTGGCGGTCAAGGCCAGCACGCCGATCCCGCCCACTTTCAAGCCCGTGAGTGACTCGGCGTCGGCGTGAGCGGCCATGCTCATTTTTTTCTCGCCAAGCGCCGCTGCCAACTTTTTCAGGTCAAGCTGCTTATCGGATGCGATCATCACCAGGACGGGTTTGCCGCCGCTGGCACGTTCCACAACGAGTGTTTTGTACAGATGCGCGGGCAGCACACCCAGCACGTCGGCCACTTCAACCGCATCGTGAACCGTCTCGTCAAAGGTCAAGACTTCATAGGGCACTTTCTGCGACTCCAGAAAACGCATCGAGTTTAATTTGGTGGTCATTGTTTCCTCCTGGACTGCATATAATATTGCAGTGCTATACGCAAATCGCGTAAAATTAGCCCTGAGTCTACCAGACCGGGAGTGTGCCGCATGTCCCCAAAGACGATCATCCAGAATACACTGTTCTATGGCGATAATCTGCCGATATTGCGTGAATATATTACTGATGAAAGCGTTGACCTGATCTATCTCGATCCGCCGTTCAATGCTGGCCGCAACTTCAACGTGCTGTTTCGGGACGAGTCCGGGCAGGAATCAGACGCGCAGATCACCGCCTTCGAGGATACCTGGCACTGGAACGAAGCCGCCGAAAAGACCTATCACGCATTGGTGACGGACGGCCCGGCGAATGTGGCGGCCATGATCGGGGCAATGCGGACGTTCATCGGCACCAATCAGATGATGGCCTATCTGGTGATGATGACCGCGCGGCTGGTGGAATTGCGGCGCGTGTTGAAGCCGACTGGAAGCCTGTACCTGCACTGCGATCCGACGGCGAGTCACTATCTGAAAGTGATTTTAGATACGATTTTTGGCGCGGAGCAATTCCGCAACGAAATTATTTGGAAGCGAACCAGCGCGCATAATGACTCGTCACAAGGCGCATTGCACATCGGACGTGTACATGACATCATTTTATTTTATACTAAAACTTCTGCAGCAAAGCGAAATGAAATTTTTCAACCTTACGGAGAAAAATACCTCAAAACATCATATCGCCATATTGATTCTGATGGACGACACTACAGACTTGATAATCTGACAGGGCCGGGTGGCGCATCTAAGGGAAACCCACAGTACGAATTTTTAGGTGTGACTCGCTATTGGCGATACAGTCGGGAAAAAATGCAGTCTTTGTATGAACAAGGGCGCATTATCCAAACAAAACCTGGCGGTGTACCCGCCTATAAGCGTTATCTCGATGAAATGCCGGGTGTGCCTCTACAAGATACGTGGGATGATATAAATCCAATTGGCGCTCAGGCGGCGGAACGACTCGGCTACCCAACGCAAAAGCCGTTGGCACTTCTCGAACGGATTATCCAGGCCAGCAGCAACCCCGGCGATGTTGTCCTCGATCCGTTTGCGGGCTGCGGCACGGCCATCACCGCCGCGCAAAAACTGGGACGGCGCTGGATCGGGATCGATATTACGCATCTGGCAATCGCGCTCCAAAAGTATCGGTTCAAGGCGATGTTCCCCGATGAAACATTCGAGGTGATCGGTGAGCCAAAGGACGTGGGCGCAGCACAACAGCTTGCCCGCGATGATCGCTATCAGTTCCAGTGGTGGGCGCTGTCGCTGGTTCGGGCGCGGCCATTGGGCGGCGAAAGTGGCAGCAAGCAGGGCAAAAAGGGCAGCGACAAGGGAATCGACGGCGTGATCAACTTCATCGACGACGCGACGGGCAAGCCCAAACGGGTGCTGGTACAGGTCAAGAGCGGGCATGTCAAAAGCGGCGATATACGCGATCTGGTCGGGACGGTGGGGCGCGAGTCGGCGGCGCTGGGTGTGTTCATCACGCTTGAAGAACCGACGGCGGATATGAAGAAGGAAGCGATCAGCGCCGGATTCTACCGTTCGCCGCACAGCCAGCAGGATTACCCGCGCATTCAGATCGTAACGATTGCCGATCTGCTGACGGGGGTACGGCTAGATATGCCCTCGGCCTATGGCACGTTCCGCGAGGCGCAGCGCCCTGAATTGGTTTCAACGACTCAACAGATTCCATTGATGTAGCGTCAAAGGTTGAATCAAAAACAGCCCGGTTTGTGGCCGGGCTGCTCTATCAAACGTGCAGAAAAACGCTTACTTGGCCTTCGTCGCG